>JAFDKD010000478.1 GCA_019307165.1 Deltaproteobacteria bacterium
GCCCCGTTTTTTTGGTGAGTTCAAACAGCGCATCAGCACCGCCGTACCGACCTCCGGACATGTCCCGGCAGAGCGTGACGAGCTTGTTCAAGAGGACCTTCGTTTCTCTGGTATTCATGGCTACTCCAATGGAATTGATGCGCAAGTCCGATCAGCAAACTATTCATGAATGCCTTTCACGGCTTTCCCCTGTCTGCTATTCCACGATACGCTTGAGCGCCTCGAGGGTATGGGACGGGTCCGGGCGGACCGTGTGATCCAAGTTGACCTGCGCGTATTGAATCAATATGGTTTAAAATCCATTACCTTTAACCTGCCGATTTCACAGTCCGCTTGATGGCGAAATAAGCGACAGCCACCGAGGCGACCAGGGCTGCAATTCCCATAATCGACAAGCCGTCATATTTTTCCAGGTCGAGCACGATGATCTTACGGGCAATGGCAATAAGGGCCACCTCAAGCACGATCTCCACGTGAATAATATGATCTTTGAGATACTCCTTGAGCGTATAAATCAACTCAAGGCCGATCAACACCAGCAGAAAAAACCCGAATATTTCAAGCAGATCGTTGATCGCAAACAGGGGTATCGGCGGGCTGATGATCTTCTCTATGATGATCCAGGCCAGTTCGATCGTGGCCCCGAGGACGACTGAAGCCATCAGGACAATGAGAGCGATGATGATCCACTTCTCAAATTTATTCATAAATTCGATCATGATGTCACCCGGTTTGTTTGTTTATTCCAGCCGAAACAACAAAGCAAGTTGCGTAAAAAAGAGGCATTTCCGGATGGAAACTATTTGAGGGCTTCGGCCGCCTTCAAATATTGATCGCATGCCTCGACTTTCTCTTTATCCGAACCCGCTTTAGCTCACTCATAAGTTTATATCGCGGTTAAAACAGCTCCTACAGGGGTAATGCGATTATGTAACACCTTCGGTGTAGGAGCGACTTTAGTCGCGATTCTCTAGACTCTTGTCTCTAGACTCTCGTCCGCATTTCCGGTATGGCATAGCCGGAAAACTCTGACCCCCGCTGCACGGGCGTTTTGCAGATGGAATTAATGCTTCGCGGAATCTTTCCGTCTACGCCGCCTTTTTGTGAATGGGTTTCTTCCTGATGTACTGCAAAGGGTTTTGAATATCAGTCTCTACTAAAAAATTAATTGACAAATATCTGAAATCTTGCCATTAAAGACGGGATTCTCATTTTTTTTGGTTACATGCCCCTATCTCCTGCAGGGAGGTTGGCGAGGCCGTTGGTATAAACTGAACTTTTCTTTTAACCGCATCAGGGAGGTGCCGAATGAAGGAGGAAAGGGAATTTTATGACAGGCTGGAAAAGAAGGGGGTCTCACGAAGGGATTTCATGAAGTATTGCGGTATGCTTACCGCAACCATGGGACTCTCTTCTTCGTTCATCCCCAAGGTGGCAGAGGTGTTGGCGGCGCCTAAGCAACGCCCCCCGGTCATCTGGCTTCATTTCGCCGAATGCACGGGATGTTCCGAGGCCGTTATGAGGTCCATGTATCCCTGGATCGACCAACTGGTCCTTGAAATCCTCTCCATGGAATACCATGAAACCCTCTTCGCCGCCGCAGGTCACCAGATGGAAGACATCCTGCACATGGCCGTCAAAAAGTACGAAGGTAAGTTCATCTGCGTGGTGGAAGGCGCCGTCGCCACCAAATACGGCGGGGCCTACGGAAAAATCGCGGGCAGAACATTCCTGGAAATTGCAAAAGATGTCTGCCCCAAAGCGGCAGCGACCATCTGCATCGGGTCCTGCTCCAGCTTCGGCGGCATCCAGGCCGCCGCGCCCAATCCGGGAGGGTACAAGAGCGTCAGTGACGCGATAGGCATCAAGACTTTAAATATCCCGGGGTGTCCGCCCAACCCCATCAACCTGGTGGGAACAGTCGTCAACTACCTGCTCCTGGGCAAGCTCCCGGAACTCGACGATCTCGGAAGGCCTCTCTTTGCCTACGGCAAGACCATCCACGATACCTGCCCCAGAAGGTCCCATTACGAAAATGATGAATTTGTTGAGGAATTCGGGTCCAAAGAAGCGGCCATGGGCTACTGCCTGTACAGCATGGGCTGCAAAGGACCGGATACTTACAACAACTGCGCCATCGCCAAGTTCAACGATGGGACCAGCTGGCCGATCGAGGCGGGGCACCCCTGCATCGGCTGCAGCGAACCGAACTTCTGGGACAAGATGACCCCCTTCTTCAAGCGGGGCGAATAAGGGCCGGGTCATTGGGAATTGGATAACACTCTTAGGAAAAGAGAGGAGATAACATGGCGAAAAAAATCATGATCGACCCGATCACCAGGATCGAGGGTCATTTACGCATAGAGGTAGAAGTCGAAGGGGGCAAGGTCAAGAACGCCTGGAGTTCAGCCCAGATGTTCAGGGGGATCGAAATCATCCTGCAAGGCAGGGACCCCCGGGACGCCCCGCTTTTTGTGCAGCGCTCATGCGGGGTCTGAACGTACACCCACTATCTGTCCTCGGTGAGGGCAGTCGAAAACGCCGTCGGCGTCAAGATCCCGAAAAACGCCCGGATCGTCCGCAACCTGCTGCATGGCGCCCAATTTCAGCACGATCATATCGTACACTTCTATCATCTCCACGCGCTGGACTGGGTAGACGTGGTCAGCGCCCTGAGCGCGGACCCGAAAAAGACCGCCGCGCTGGCGGACAACCTCAGCAACGCCCCGTGGGGCGGCACCCCTTATTACAAACAGGTCCAGCAACGGGTCAAGACTTTCGTGGACAGCGGCCAGTTGGGCCCCTTCAACAACGCGTACTGGGGCCACCCGGCCTATAAGCTGCCGCCCGAGGCCAACCTCATGGCCACGGCCCACTACATCGAGGCCTTGAGGCTTCAGGCCAAGGCCGCCAGAATGCACGCCATTTTCGGCGCAAAGAACCCTCACCTCCAGGCCCTGGCCGTGGGTGGGATCACCAGCGTGAGAGACCTCACGCCGGACCGTATCGCCGAGTTCCTTTACATCTGGAAGGAAACACAGGCCTTTATTGAAGACGTATACATTCCGGACCTCCTGGCGGTCGCCTCCTTTTACAAGGATTGGGGCGCCATCGGCGGCACCACCAACTTCCTGGCCTGGGGCGACCTGCCGATGACGGACAGCGAGCCCGACAGCCTGTTCATGCCCCGGGGCGTGATCATGAATCGCGACCTGGCCGGCATACAGATGGCCGTTCACGAAAAAGTCACCGAGCACGTGGCCCGCTCCTGGTACAAGGGCAAGGAAGACCTGCATCCTTACAAGGGCAAGACCGAGCCGCAGCACGGCGATTACGACACAGACAGCAGATACTCCTGGTTCAAGGCGCCGCGCTACGAAGGCGAGCCCTGCGAGGTCGGGCCGCTGGCCAGGGTGCTGACCGCATACGCCAGGGGCCACAAGGACATCAAGGCGGTGGTGGACAGCGTACTCCAGAAACTGAGCATTCCCGTCAGCGCCCTGTTCTCCACCCTGGGACGAACGGCCGCCCGCGGCATCGAAACGCTGGTCATCGGGCAGGCCATGGAAGGCTGGATCATGGAACTGGTGGCCAACCTCAAAAGCGGCGACACCAAGACCTATGAGCCATGGGAAATGCCCAACAGCGCCATGTGCGTCGGCCTGAACGACGTGGCCAGGGGCTCCCTGTCCCACTTCATCCGTATCGAAAACAAGAAGATCGGCAACTACCAGTA
>JAFDKD010000479.1 GCA_019307165.1 Deltaproteobacteria bacterium
TCGAATCAAACTGCTGTTAACCGTGATGGTTTTCTCGAGTTCGGCCGCCGGCAGGGTATTCGGGAAATCGCATACCAGCTGCATCGACTCGCCGGGAAGGCTGAAAATGGTGGGCCTCAGGCGGACCCGACCCCGTTTTACCGTTACGGTCAGCTTGCGGCCCGGCCTTTCCTCCGAAAGCGCCGCCCGTGCCGCGGGTTTGACAGGTTTCGGCGGTCGTGGCTTGAACAGCCCGACATGGGCCCATCCGGTACGGCCATCGGCCAATCTGATCCAGTGCCAATCGTCCCAGGTCTCAATGCGTTCGACGGTATCGCCTCGGTTCAACTCCGTCAGGATGTCCCCAATGGAGGGCCTCTGGCGGACCCGACCCCGCTCGACCGTAACGATCAGTCTATCCGGAGAGAGATCGCGGGACAGGCGATCCGCTCCGGCAGACCCGACCGTGTCTGTTTGAGCGCAAAGGACACCGGTCCAGGGCGACGGCAAGACCGGATTTGCCATGCACAATATGCCGGCAAGCATGGCCGCTTTCATGCTAAGTACCGGATGCAGGCAATAAGGTGACTTTGTTGCATAAGACAAAAAGAGAACCTCTCCATCTTTCGCAGATAATAACGCACTCTTCGGCAATGAAAACATTTTTACTTACATTTTCTTATAATTCAATGACATTGATGTTGTCAAGACAATTTAAAGATATATACTAAAAAAACACTATCTGCCTCAATATTTAATCATTTTATCGCACACAAAAGAGTAAGGAAAAAAAGATTACACTTATTAAATTAATACGTATAAATCATTAATTTGCAAGATTGGCCTATAGATTCGATAAGTTCCGGCACATAAACTCGGCGGCATAATTCCGAAATCCCGACTTTTAAATCAAAGGATGTCCCTATCAGCGCCTCGCAAAAGTGTATCTGGCGAGACAAATCGCGTTGAAAAGAGGGCGATTTGACACGCAGGAAAACCAGGGCGCGAAGGCGAGTCGTTAGCGGGTAAACTTGGTGAGGAATTCGGTTTCACGCGACCTCGACAACAGGGTATTATACCCCGATAGACTAGATGGGACGAGGGTTTGGGAGGTTTTCATGTCTTGACTTCTTGAGAAAATTATGATTCGATCCAATCTGAAAATACGGGTCGGCATGGGCCATCAACCGGCCACGGAGAGAGGTCTTCTTGAAAATCCAATACAATGCATCAAGAAGAATAATGCGACGCGCGGTACTTGTCCTCATGATGTCGGCAACCGTTTTGTCGGTGGTGAGTGATGCCCGGGGCTGGAGCGGAAAGAGGGAATCAAACGGAATCATAGATTACGGGCTCTTCATCGCCTCCCATCTGCCTTTGACGCGATCCACCCTTCCGGGCCACGCCGTTTTAGTCGACAAAACCAAACAGAAGTTATTCCTGTATGCCCGTGAGGACGCCTGGCGGGAAGTCCTGCGGTTCGACTGTTCAACCGGCGAGAACCGGGGCCCCAAGCTGAAGAGCGGCGACGGAAAAACCCCCGAGGGGGTTTATTTTTTCACCCATGCTTATGATAACCGGGAATTGTCCGAGACCTACGGCACCCGAGCTTTTCCCATCGATTATCCCAATCTGCTGGACAAATTCGCCGGTCATACCGGCAACGCCATATGGCTCCACGGCACCAACAAGCCCCTCAAACCACGCGACTCCAACGGCTGCATCGTGCTGGCGAACGTGGATATCGATCGATTGGCGCCCTACCTGAAGTTGAACAGGACCCCGATCGTTATCGTTGGACAATTGCAGGCCTCTCCGCACACGCGAGACTCGAATGCGCCGGATCGGGTTCAATCCTTGCTGCGAACATGGACTGATGCCCTGGCCGGGGGCAGCTATCATCAGTACCTGGCTGCCTACAGCGACTCCTTCCTGCCGCATGTGCCATGGTGGTCCCAGTGGGATCGGCTCCGCCGGGATATCGAATCCCATGGTTGGAAATTGACACTGCGCCCGGATAATCCTCTGATTTTCCGGCATGGAGACATCTATACGGTGCTTTTCGATCTGCAGGTCCGAATGGCCGCAACCGAACGGTTGGTGGCCCGCCATAAGTTCTATATTCGAGAGGAAAATAAAGAATTGCGGATCATCGGCGACGAATATCAATTTATTCCCGGTCGTGGGACCGAAGGCGCCGGAAAGCGAAGGGCGCCATCGCAAATACCCTTACTGGCACGGACGAGTTGTTTGAAGGCGGCCTTGGAAGTCGAAGGGGAAGCCCGCAGGGCCCGACAGGCAGCCTTAAAGGAAGAAAAAAGGATTATTGCCGCCGTCGACCTCTGGCTTGCGGCATGGTCTTCAAAGGACCTGAAAGCTTATGGCAGCTCTTACGCCCGGGACTTTCGTCATAAGCAGATGGATCTCCGCGCCTGGCTGAAGTACAAGGACCGACTGAATCGACAATATGCGTATATCCGTGTGAACCGATCCAAGCTTTCCATCCGGCCTCAGGCAGAAATAACCACGGTGACCTTTGTCCAGACTTATGAGTCAGATCGATTTCGGGCGGTAGGTCTCAAAACGTTGCTGCTAAAAAAGGAGAGCGGCGTCTGGAAAATATACCGGGAGGAATGGAAAAAGTCGCAAAGCCATGTTTGAGGGTTTCAGTTGATCTTTACATCAATCAATAATTCAGGCGGCATTTGGCAGAACCGACACCGGGCGTCGGCTAACGATCATTTTCACTATTCGAAACGACAGAATACGGATCATATCGGCCCGAGATATGAGCAGAAAGGAGCGTGGGTTTTATGAAGAAAAGGCATGATGAAATTCCGGTTTTCAAATCAGAGGACGAAGAGCGTGAGTTCTGGGCAATCCATTCGCCACTCGACTACTTCGATCCCGGCAGCATCAAGAAATCTTCATTCCCGAATCTGAAGCCCTCGCTCAAGTCCATATCGATCAGGTTGCCCGAGCCCATGCTGGAAGAACTCAAAATCCTGGCGAACAAAAAGGATGTTCCCTATCAGAGCCTCGCAAAAGTCTATCTGGCAAGACAAATCGCGTTGGAAAGAGGGCGATTTGACACGCCGGAAAACCAGGGCACGAAGGCGAGTCGTTAGCGGGTAAACTTGGTGAGGAATGGATAGGGCGACATTGTATGATTAGTGGCAGACTGACGGGAAAGCGGAACTTGAAAAGCACGCCGCGCTAAACCCGCATCGATCCACCTGGCGTTCACATCATATTCTTATCCGCCGCCCTGCAGGAAATCCTGGTAGGCGACCATTCGGGCGAGCACGTTGACCGCGTTTTCCGGGGTCTGGTAGAAAACCCCGCTGTAGCGCTTACCATCGACGGGCCGGACCGTTCCCTCATCGGTATTGCTCAGAGACACGCCGATCACCGGCTTCCCGTAAGTCTCCATCATGTCCACCAGGCTGGCGATGTAGTCCTGTTCATAGGTTCGGACCAGGTCGTCGATCTGTTCAAGAAAGTCTTCCGTAACGGAAGAATCCACCTGACGGGTGGATTTGACCACGCCCCAGCCCCCGCCCAGGGTTACGATTCCCACCCGGATGTCCCGGTAAACGGAAAGGCCGCAAATGCGTTCTTCCTTTGGATTTACGGGATATATGTCTCCCCCGTATTCTCCGGCCACGATATTGCTGATAATCATTTGTCCCCACTTTCCGAAACCGGATGACGCACCGATAACAGCCACGGATTGGGGATGAAAAACCTC
>JAFDKD010000480.1 GCA_019307165.1 Deltaproteobacteria bacterium
ACCTGGCCTTTTCGCGACAGCAAAAGGGCTACCTGCCGCTTGATATCGGCCGAGACGGCGCTGATCCGGCGGGCCATTTCCCTGGATATGATTTCGTTTGCCGAAACCCGCAGCCGGTAGAGTGTCTGGAGTTGTTTGATCTGGCCGGCCTTCAGGCCGCCGGACTTTCCGGAAATCTTGTCTATGGCTGGAATCCTTTTGGGCCGTATCGTCCCGCGGGCGTCATTGCCGAATCCCGTGTTTCGGCCTATGAAAGCTCACTTTCTTCCGTATGGTCCCTGAACCGGGTGATTTCTTTCTGAAAGTACAGCCTGAAAAAACCGGTGGGGCCGTTTCGCTGTTTCCCCACGATGATTTCGGCAATATTTCGGTTTTCGTCGGTCGTAGGATGGTAGGCCTCGTCCCGATAGATAAAGGCGATCACATCCGCGTCCTGCTCGATGGCGCCGCTCTCCCTCAAATCGGCCAGTTGCGGTCGCTTGTTGGGGCGATCCTCCACCTTTCTGTTAAGCTGGGACAAGGCCACGACGGGGACATTCAGGTCCTTGGCAAGCCCTTTCAGAGACCTGGATATTTCGGACATCTCCAACTGCCGGGATTCGGCCGAACGTCGGCCCTGAATCAATTGCATGTAATCAACGATGACGAGGGCCAGTTCCTGGCGCTTCAGCATCCTGCGGCACTTGGCTTTCATCTCGAGGACCGTAATAGCGGAACTGTCATCGATAAAAATGGGAAGTTGAGACAGCCGGTTGGCCGACTCGGTGAGCGCTCGCCACTCCTTGTCTCTCAATAACCCGGTCCTCAGTTTCACGGCGTCGATACCCGAATCGAATCCGAGCATCCGGATGCCCAGCTGGGGTCTGGACATCTCCAGGGAAAAAACCACCACCCCTTTTTGGGTCTTTTGCGCGGCATTATACCCGATATTCAGGGCCAGGGCCGTTTTTCCCATACTGGGTCTGCCTGCTATCACGATCAGGTCGGAAGGCTGAAACCCCGCCGTCAACCGATCGAAGTCCCTGAAACCGGTGGGGATGCCGGTGACATACCCATCCAGTGCCGCAGCGCTTTCCAGTTTTTTGAAACTGCTGGTAATGACATCCTTGAGGCTTTCAAAACCTGATTTGGCCTGAGCCTCGGCAATATCGAAAATGGATTGTTCCGCCAGTTCCAAAAGGTCTTCGGTCTTTTCCCAATCCTGAAAGCAGGCTTCGGAAATGACGGAGCACTGGTTGATAAGCCGCCGCCTCACGGAAAGCTTCCGGACGATTTCCGCATGAAAGGAGATGCCCGCGGACGTGGAAACGGCCTCCACCAGGGAACCCAGATATTCGGCGCCGCCCGTCCTTTCCTCGGCCTTCACCCGTTTGAGATACTGCGCCAGCGTGATAAGGTCAATGGGGTCGCCGTGATTGTAGAGTTCCACCATGCCTTCAAAAAGGGTGGCATTGGACTCACGATAAAAATCGTCCGGCGTCACGATATCCATGACTTGATGCATGGCGTCATTGTTGATCAAAATGCCGCCAAGTATGGCCTGCTCAGCCTCCAGGTTGTGCGGGGGAATTTTCAGATTGGTGGAAGATGTGGGGTTTTTCATGGCTCCCAAACTTTATACGGACGCTGAAGGTCAAACAAGGCGTTACGCTTTCCCGCTCTCTTCCTCACTCCCCTCCGCTGAAACCACCACGCGAATGCGGGCCGTCACCTCGGGATATATCCTGAGGCCGACATCGTATTCGCCGACGGCCTTTATCGGGGCATCCAGAATCACCTTTCGCCTGTCCACGATCACGTCCCGCTTTTCCAGTTCCGCCGCGATGTCCATGGTGGTAACGGACCCGTATAGCTTGCCCTCCTCGCCCGCCTTTTGGGAAAGGGCCACCTCCATGCCCTGGATATCATCTTTCAATTTTTCCGCGGCTTCCCTGGCTTTGAGCCTCCGGACCTCGATCTTCTTTCGCTGCTGCTCAAGGATCTTGATGTTCTGCGGCGTCGCCTGAAGCCCAAAGCCTTTCGGAATCAAGTAATTGCGGGCATACCCGTCCGCAACCTTCACGATGTCCCCTTCGAAACCCAACTCATCCATATCCTGTCTCAGAATTATCTTCATAACGTCTTCCTCCCGCAGCCCTTCGGCCACATTCGTCTCCATCCTGAAAAATCGGGCTCCGGACCGCTGAACTTTACTGTGTCTCCGATTCCACCTCAGGAAGGGTGGTCAATCCTCAGTTTTCGGCTCGTCGGCCTTTCCTTTGCGGTGAATTTTCCTGAAGTCGAACCATTGATCGAAAAGACCCGCAATGGCCAGAAGGGCCACAAAAATCTGTTGTAAAAAAATCAGAATATACACCCCGATACGTAACCATGGGGCGACGTTGTATTTGTTTAAAAAAAATAAAACAATAGATATGCCTTGAAACGCATAAACCGCAGCCAGAACAATCAAGGCATTGACGGCTGCCAATTGTAGACCGCCGTCGAAAAAAATCAAAGCAAAACCCGAGGCGATCACCCCCCACACCAGGTACTCCGGCGCCTGCCACCGGTCCAGAGGCGAAAAATCGGGATAAGGAAGCCGACCGATGCGAAATAGGGGCTTGGCGAACCCCACATTCAACCAGACGGCGAACAGCGTGCCCAGTACCATGAGGGAAGGATAAACCCTGATAAACAGGGCCGCGAGGGCTTTTCCGAATGCCTCCAACTCGACCACCTGGTCCTGGGGCAGACCCGCCGCCCCCTGGTATGCTTTCAAGGTGCCGGTAAACTGGGCCTCCAGGTAGCCCCGCATCATCTCCATGACGCCCATGTTTTTAGAGAACGCGATAGCCACGAGCAAGATCAGGCCGACCGTCAGCATGGATACGGTTCCCCAGAACAGAATTCGAGCGAAACCGATGTTCCGGCGGAAGAGTACCGAAAGAATCAGGCCCAGCAGGCTGAACTCCAGACAGAAAAGCGCCACGTGGGGATACCCCGCCATTTTCGCCCCCACTCCGATGGTCACCGTGGTCAGCGCGGCGAGCATCAGACCGGCGTACAGGCCCAGTTTGGTTGAATAATAGAGGAATCGCAACTGGATCAGCAGGCTAAGAAATGGGCCGATTATCGGAATCCCCATGGCGGCCAGAAACAGCAAGCCGGCCCATGCCACACACCCCGCGACATCGGTTATTTTCATGGGTTATCGGCGACGGCAGGCTCATAAAGAGGCCAACGGTCAATCCCTTTATTTCAGCGATTCTGAGCTTGCCTGATGGTGGATGTTGTAAACGGCAGCAGCGCCATATACCTGGCCCTCTTGATGGCCAAAGTCAACCGCCGTTGATGTTTGGCGCAGTTGCCGGAAATCCGCCTCGGAATAATTTTTCCGCGCTCCGTCACGAAATAGCGGAGTGTCTTTGATTCCTTATAATCGATCAACAGGCTGGCATCCGCGCAGAAACGGCATATTTTACGTCTGTGATAGTTTCTTCGAAATCTGCCCTTGGGTCTGGGGGGTCTGCTATTGCTTCGCATCATCTACCTCTTGGTCCTCGCCGGCTTCTTTTTGTTCTGCCGATACCGTCTTCTCAGTGGCCTCAACCGGCTCAACTGCCTTGGCCGGTTCGACCGTCTCTGTCGGTTCGACTGCCTTGACCGGTTCGACCACCTCAGCCGGTTCGACTGCCTTGGCCGGTTCGACCGCCTCAGCCGGTTCGACTGCCTCAGCCGGTTCGA
>JAFDKD010000481.1 GCA_019307165.1 Deltaproteobacteria bacterium
ATGAAAATGGCGACATTCGTGCTCGTCGTCGTGGTCGTAATCGATTTCAATCAATTACCCACACAAATCGCCGTAGGGTGGGATTTTACATCCCACCAATGAGACAGGCAATGAACAACCGATCTTCGGCGGCATATAAAATGCCGCCCTACAGCCCAGCGATTACGAGCGCCGCTTCGCTGAGCATGAGCACGGAGTTTCATATGAGATGTCAGGAAAAAAGTTTTTTACCTGGATTTTGCAAAATTCAGGTTTTAATCAATTGCGAGTAAACAAGGACGATCCGGTTGGCGATAGACCCGCGCCCTGTCCTGAGCCTGTCGAAGGGCTGCCGAAGGACCGGCGAAACACGAAATCGATTTGAGCAACTGTCCGTCAAAGTTAAGCAAGCACTCTCTTTCGACGCCAATGGAGGTGTTGCATGCGCGATCTCCGGTTATCCTTTTTCCCCTTTGTCCTTTGCCTATGCGTCATGTCCCTGCTGCCGTCGGCCGCAGGCGCTTCTCCGCACGGCAAACTTCACATCACCTCGGAACCCGCCGGCGCTGCTGTTTACATCGACGGTCAATTTTTTCACAAAACGCCCGCCGATATTCGCCTGGAAACGGGATACCATCGGATTCGACTGGAAAAGAAAGACTTCGCGCCTTTTTATGAGGAGATCGATATCCGCCGAAGGGATACCGTCCGAATTCATGCCCGGATGGAGGCCCTGAACAGGTTCGGCACCCTGGTCATCAAATCCCGGCCATCGGGCGCGGACATCCGCATCAACGGCGTCCTGTATGATCGGACGCCCGCCCGTATCCGTCTCTGGGAAGGGAATCACCAGGTCGAGGTGGAAAAATATGGATACAAGCCGCACCGGCAAAAGGTCTTTGTGCCGAGGGCAAGGGTCACGGTGCTTTCCCCCGTTCTGAACCCGGTTGAACGGTACGGCACGCTTCACATGTCATCCGATCCCTCCGGGGCGCGCGTTTTTATCGACGGGGCCATTTACGACCGAACACCCTTGAGGGTCAGGCTGCCGGCCGGAAACCATGACATCAAAGTGAAAAAAAGAGGGTATGCACCCTACATCGAAAATGTCCCGATACACCCCGATGCGGCAACCGTGAGAAACGTCCGATTGATCCGGAAGGGCGGATCCATCGGGACCCTGATGGTCCGCTCAAATCCGCAGGACGCCACCGTGAAAATTGACGGTATGGTTTACGGCCAAACCCCCCTGGAGATCGATCTTCCCACGGGTTATTACAAACTTGAGGTGCGCAAAAAGGGATACAAACCCGTTTTCACCGAAGCCGTTATCCTTGAAAGAGAAATAACGCTCAGGTCCGCCAACCTCCGGAAGATCGTCAAGCCCGCCGCCGGCAGACTGAATGTGACCTCCCGTCCCACGGGCGCCTGGGTGTTTGTCGACGGGGGCTATGTCGGCGCCACCCCCTTGACCATCCCACTGCCCGCCGGCGCCCACCAGGTCCAGATCAGAAAACCCGGTTTCCTTCCCTTTGAGGAAAAGGTCCGTGTTCGGGCGGGAATCGAGCGGAATTTCCAAGCGGTGCTGGCGCCGGCCATCGCGCCCGTTCCACCGCGGCACAGACCATCACCGGTCCCGTTGACCGGCAGTATTGAAATCATCAGCCAACCGTTGAACGCCAGGGTGTTCGTCGACGGCTGGTTTTATGGCGAGACGCCGCTGACCATCGAATTTCGGGCCGGGCCGCACACGCTTCAAATAAAGCGACCCGGGTTTTACGACTATCGCCAGGATATCAGGGTCATGCCGGGGCAGCGGACGGTCATTCGCGCGCAACTGCAATGGATGGGTTACAGGCAACGGGCCAGGTAAGCGCCTCATGCGGCTGTCTCTATTATTGTCGTTTTCGTGATGTTCCCTGATCGATTAGACTGGCGGTTCCCCGCCGGAAACGGAGTTGATAAGATCATCAGCCGGGAGGTAAGGAGACATGTTTTTGAAATCAGCCATTTCTGTTTTTGTGGTTCTCTCGATATTCCTGACGGCCGGGCCCCTGGTACTGCCGGCGGAGGCCGGCGGCGGGGCCGTTACCGGCAAGGTGAAGGATGTGGACCTGCGGGAGCAGTCGGTTATCGTGGGCGGACCGGGCGGGGACATGGCGATTTATGTGGATAAGAACACCCGCATCCGCCAAGGGGGCGCCGTCCGATCTTTGAGCCACGTCAAGGTTGGGTCCATTGTCAGGATCGAATACAGGCCCATGGCCGACGACCTGATCGCCAACACCATATCCCTGTCGCCTTGAGCCCGGCTTCGCTAAAAGGCAGCTTCGCCGTGGCCGCGGAATTTTGTCGTGTTGTACTCCGTCTCAGACGGACGAAGACGGTAGTCTTCCCTGTGCGGTTCCATCCCGGATACGCCATGCGCCCTGCCCCCTGCGCCTTGCGCCTCTACATTATCCCCCATCTTCCGGCATAAAACATACGCACGGCAAAAACGAAAAACCAGGTTTAATCAGGTCAAATACGGCCCCCACTGCTCCGCGGTCTCCGTAATATAGCCGGGCGGCACGCTCTCCATGATCCGGTTGTGGCCCGGCAGGAGGATGCTCACCTCCAGTTCGCCCAGGGCCACAAGGGATTCTTTGTGCTTGGGACCGCTGGCGCCGAAAAGGTCGAACCGCCCGATGGCGTAATCCGCGTAAACCACGTCGCCGGGGATAAGGATACGGTTGTCCTGATTGTAAAGCCCGATGCTCCCCTGGGAATGCCCGGGAATGTGGATCACCTGCCACTCGATCCCACCCAGATCAAGGACCTCCCCGCCTTCAAGCTGCCTATCCACGTTGAACTTGAACGCCCCCGGCTCGATCCCGTACTGGGCGTGGCACAGGCTCTGAAACATATCCATGCCGTAGACGGCCCGTTCGTCTCCCTCCTCCAGCATGCCGGCCTCATCTCCGTGGACCCAAAGCTCTGCACCGGGGATCGCCTTGAGGATATCGGCCAGGCAGCCGATGTGATCCAGGTGGGTGTGGGTCATGATGACCCGCTTGATGTGGGTCAGGTCGATGCCCAGCCGTTGGACCGCATCGATCTTGTACGGTCCTTTTCCCATGAGCCCCGCGTCCACCAGACTCAGGTCTTCCGAATCGGGTTTCCCGATCACATAGGCGTGGGCGTCGGGGATGAATTCATCCTGCCCCTGAATAAACCAGACCCCTTCCGTTACTTTTTTCATGTGTATCTCCTTGCCTGCTTGTTCGTATTTGCATGAAATCTCACCTTGAAGTGCTAATGCGCGCGCATACCCCATAGATATAGGTGCTTCCGGGTTTTCAGTGGGTAGCAGGGTACTGAAAACCCTATCAATTGAAACCGGCAACATTCGTTGTCGTGGCCGTAGTCGTCATCGTAATCAATATCAATCATCATGGCTATCTGCGGTAGCGATCACATGTCCGAAGCATTGCGGGACTGGGATTCATTATGCTTTGAATTGGCTGTGATCGTTGTCGTTGTCGTTGTCGTAATCGCCGTAAGGCACCCAACTCTCTCTGAGGGCGTATTCGAGTGAAACCCGATACACGTCAAGTTGTTCATAACCGAACTGCATGATCTCCTCGATTACGATTACGACAACGACCACGGTAAGGACGAACACCGCTTCGCTGAGCACGGGCAGTTTTTAATGCAATATCCACCCACTGAAAACCCGGAAGCCCCATAGATA
>JAFDKD010000482.1 GCA_019307165.1 Deltaproteobacteria bacterium
AGTGAGCTAGAGTGAGCTAAAGTGGTGGAGGAGCTTTGCTCATCCATCATATTGATTGTCAAAAAATCCTTAACTTTAGGCACTCTAGTCACTTTAGATCACTTTAGTCACTTAAAGGACTTGGTTGTTGCAAGGCCCCCTATGGGGGCGGATCTTTACTTGTGATATCAACTCCCACCCGGCAGCAACCGCCGCTTCTCCTCATCCGCCACATCCAGGCCCAGGGTCCCTCCGGGATTCATGATGTTGTTCGGATCGAAGTGCCTTTTCAGGGCGCGTAGCACGTCCATCTGAGCCTTGCCCAAATGGGCTTCCATCCAGGGGGCCGTCATCTTTCCCACGCCGTGATGGTGGCTCAACGAGCCGCCGTGTTTCAGAATCTGCTCGACAATGCCCTGTTGAAATTCAAGGTATTCCTCAAGGTCGGTCATTGCGGCGATAAATATGAAATAGAGATTGGTTCCCTGCGGATAGAAATGGGATGCATGGGTCATGCACATGGTCCGTGGCCGCGACTTGATAAAGGCCCTCACCCCCTGGTGAAGCCTGTGAAAGCCCTCCCACGTAACAGCCGATTCCAGGGTGTCGATAATGATGCCGAAATCGCCCAGGTCCTCGCGCATGTATGGGTCCGTGAATCTCCCATGCTCCCATTTCTTTACCGGCAATCCCGTGATATAAACCGCACCGCTCCGTTTGCAGATTTTCTTCACTTTTTTTCGAATGTTGCGCGCAAAGGCCCTTTCTCCGTCCGCGCTTCCTATGAACAGACATCTATTTTGCGGACGAAGGCCTCTAAGGGAAAGATACCGGTCCACGGGCGTGCCTTCAATGCCGTACAGTCTCATGGCCACCCGGGTTTCCTCAGGGTCTGAAATCCTGAAAGCGGACGGCATGCCGAACTCTCCCTGAGAGATGTCCCGTGCCGCGCTTACGGCCGCCTCCCACTCGGGAAATATGAAGGCGAACCTCTTTCGGTTTTCGGGCGCATATCGGAAAATCTTGAGGGTGGCGCCGACAATCACACCGAAGGCCCCTTCACTGCCTTTCATAATGTCGTTTACCTTGGGGCCCGTTGCCGTGGCAGGATAATCGAGGGTCTTGAAGGCGCCGGCAGGGGTCACATATGCCTGGCTCACGACCAGGTCCGCCATGTCCCCATAATAAGACGATTGCTGACCGGACCCCAGGGCCGCGATCCATCCGCCGACAGAAGAGAATTCAAAAGACTGGGGAAAATGGCCGCATGTGTATCTGCGCGTCGCATTCAAGGTGTCCGGCGCATTATTGAGCAGGTTTTCGAGTTGGGGGCCCGTCATCCCCGGCTCCACGGTGATGGTCTGATTGATTTCGCTGAACCTGACAAGGCGGTTCATGTGCGTGGTCATGACCAGACACACGCCTCCCCGGCTCGGTCGGAGACCGAGCGTCACGGATGAGCCGCCCCCGTACGCGTAAGCGGGGATGCCATCGCGCGCACACAAGGCGACTATTTTTTCGATCTCTTCCGCTGTCCTGGGATGTACGACCAGGTCGGGCGCCTGCACGGGCGCGCCGTGTCTCAACCGGAGTGCTTCCTCCAGGGTCTTTCCCGTGCCGCACTTGACCCTGGCATAGTCATCGGAAAATACGTTTTCCGGCCCTGAAATGTCCATGAAACGCCGAACCTGTTCCGGTTCCATGCCGCAAGAGAGGTCCAGTGCCACGGGTTGGTTGCCCAGGGCGCGCTTTTTCCTGAAATCGTCGTCGCTCAGGTGAAGTTCTTCCTTGAGCATCCCGTAAAGGCGCCGGTTCGGGTGCTTGAAGGCGTCCGGGGCGCCCCACTTGAAAATGGAGCGATAGGATCCCCCGGCGGGCGGATCGTTTGCCCAGTCCGGAAGAAATTCGTTTTTCCCCGACATGAGGTCTCCTTTTTCTTGGCATAAACCTAGGCTCGGGGCTAGGTCAGCGTTGTTTAAAAAGCTTTAACATAAGATTATTTTAGATCACTTTGGCCATTAAGCCAAGGGGTATTCAAAGATGTCCTATGGGGGAAACTTAAAACCGACCCTGTTAAGGTGCAGCCTGTAATCCTTGGTTGGTACTCCGGTCTGTCCATTTCCGGTAAACCCGCGCTTGACAACCCTTTCGCTAACTGGTATGACCTCTTACCAGATGTATCGCGAAGAGTAAAGACGGATCGAATTTGTATGGAACAAGAAAAGAATAGAGAGTCAGGCGCCGCCCCGGACCTGCCCTTGCGTCCGGCCCGGCACGCGGAACACCGGCTGGTTACCTCAGTGCTGAACGGGACGTACCCGCCCGGCGCCAAGCTTCCCAATGAACGATCCCTGGCCGTTGAACTGGGCGTTACCCGTCCCACATTGCGTGAAATCCTCCAGCGCCTGGCGCGGCACGGGTGGCTGACCATACGGCAGGGAAAGCCCACGGTGGTGAATGACTACTGGGATACCGGGGGCATGGGCGTTCTCAGCACCCTGGCGGGATATATGGATTATTTGCCCGAAGGCTTTTTCAATTATTTGCTGGAGGTCAGGGCAGACATATTGCCCGGTATGGCAAGACACGCGGTCGAAAGGGCGCCCTCGCAGATACTGACCTATCTTGAGAAGTATCCACACCTCGATAATGAGGCCGCCGAATACGCCCGATATGACTGGGGACTGCAAGTCCTCCTGGCGCGATGCACGGATAATCCCGTATATGTCTTGCTGTTTAATGATTTTGAAAACCTGTTTGAAACCCTTGCCCTTCGGTATTTCGGCCTGGCCGAAGCCCGGCGGGCATCGAGAAAATTTTACGGGAAGTTGATCGGCGCCATCGGGAACGGCGCGCGGCAAATCGAAGAAATTGTGCGGGCGGCAATGGAAAAAAGCATCAAGATTTATGCGACACTGACATGAGCGCGGCTTTGGAAAACCTGAAAGCAGACTGGGACCTGGTGGTCATCGGCGGCGGCATCACCGGGGCGGGTATTTTTCGCGAAACCGTGAGGATGGGGCTTTCAGTTCTCCTGGTAGAGCAGCAGGATTTTGCCTGGGGGACGTCCAGCCGGTCCTCCAAGCTGGTTCACGGGGGACTTCGTTATCTAAAGGAAGGCCGTATTTTTTTGACCCGTGATGCGGTCAGGGAACGTGAGCGTCTTTTGGCGGAGGCCCCCGGGCTGGTTGAACTGCTGGGATTCCTTGTGCCCATTTACAAGGGGAGGGGGCCGGGAAAATGGACTCTTGAAGCGGGCCTGTCACTGTATGACCTCATAGCCAAAAAAAGACAGCACAAGTATTATGATGCAGAAAAGCTTGCTGCGCTCGAACCTCACTTGAATCAGAAAGGACTTGTGGGCGGTTTTCATTTCTTTGATGCGCAGGTGGACGATGCGCGCCTGGTGCTCCGGCTCATTTTCGAGGCGGAAGCCGCAGGTGGGTGCGCGCTCAATTATACGGCGGCAAAGACCATTCACAGGAACGACAGCGGAGAAGTAGAAGGGGTGACCCTGGAGGATTCGGAAACCCATGAATCGCGGTTTGTATCGACAGGGGTCGTCATCAATGCCACCGGATGCTGGGCCGAGCACTTTCATCCCTCCCCGGACCCGAAGGTCCACCTGCGCCCCCTTCGGGGGAGCCATCTGATATTTTCGCGAAAGACCCTTCCCGTGGGCCATGCCGTCAGTTTTGTCCATCCCGTGGATGAGCGGGCCATTTTTCTGGTTGAGCGGGCCATTTTTCTGGTACCGTGGGAAGGCGCGGTGATCGTGGGGACAACTGACCTGGATTACAGGGAAGATCTTTCCCGGGAGCCGGCGATTTCTGCCGATGAGGTCAATTACCTCATGACCGGGCTTCAGACCCTGTTCCCATCGCTGGACATATCGGAAAAGGATTGCATTTCCGCCATTTCAGGGATCCGTCCCGTTCTCAGCAAGGGAGGAAACCGATCCCCATCGGAGGAATCGCGCGAACATGTGGTGTGGAAGGATAAGGGCCTCCTGACCATCACCGGCGGAAAGCTGACCACCTTCAGGAAGCTGGCCATGGACGCGATCAAGGCGGCCATGGAATTTCTGCCGGATACAGGGGCCGACAGGCCTCCGGAACCCGTATTTCCCACGCTGTCCGAGTTGCGGGAAGAAAGTGTCGAACTGTCGACCGAGGCACGGCGGCTTTTCGGACGATACGGGGCCGGTGCGAATTTGCTCATCTCGTCCGCCGGAACCGAAAGCTTGAAGCCTATTCCGGGCACGCACACCCTGTGGGCGGAACTGCCGTATGCCGCGGGGCATGAGCAGGTAAGGCACCTGGACGATCTGCTTCTCAGGCGGGTTCGCATCGGCCTGCTGGTCCCCGACGGCGCCAGGGAATACCTGCCGAGAATCAAAAAGATCTGCCGGCCGGTCCTTCCGTGGAACCGCAGAAAATGGAAACGGGAGATCGATCGATATATGGACATCCGGCAGCGGGCCTACTCGTTGCCGAGCACGGAGACTGAGCCCGAGCGGTTCAAGTTTTTGCCCGGTTGGATGCGCGCACCCATAAGACGGGTGTTTCATTAAAAAACAAAAACGAATTCACCACAGAGGACACAGAGATCGCAGAGAGTAATAGAAAAAAGTAAAGATGGGGTTAGGGGCGCCTGTCCGCCGTTTTTGGGCGGAAGTCGGGGTGGGAGGATTTATTCCATCTGCAAAACCTGGTCATCTGGCCAGTCGAAGATCCCGTGTAGCGGGGGTCAGAGTTATCTGGCTATGCCAATGCGGAAATAAGGTTTCAGGTTTCAGGTTTCAGGTGTCAGTGTTCAGGTGTCAGTACGAATAATAGACTTCGACGCCGCTGTGTGTTGCTGGAATTGCCCCCA
>JAFDKD010000483.1 GCA_019307165.1 Deltaproteobacteria bacterium
GATGAAGACGAGTGCATCGGTTGCGGAAGCTGCGAAGACATCTGTCCCGAGGTCTTTAAGACCGATCATGCGGTTGAAAAATCCATCGTCATCAAGCCGGAAGGCGGGCCCAGGGATTTGATCGAGGAGGCCATGGGGGAGTGCCCCATGTCCTGCATTTTCTGGGATTAGGAGGCCCTTACCGGTTTCGCAGACTCCACCCTTAGGCGTGGCTCTAGCCCCAATGTGTAGCTTGGGTTCGGATAATAGGGCACGGTGAATTCGGGAAGTACCATGATTTTTTCCTGTTGACGCTAATGGATAATTTTTCTAAAGTCCAAAATTCAAAAATGTGCCTTTTCGTTACCATCATCGCATCCCCGCAACCCTATAGGTTCGCCTGTGAAAATTTTTGACCGGTTCTTTATCCACCTGACTTTCTTGCTTTTCACGCTGTTTTCGGCCGGCACGGCATTCGGCGCGTCATCGGATATAGAAATTCCCCTGCCGGCCGAGTTGACGCCGGCCCTGGCCTACCTGCTGTCCCTGAACCGGCCCGACCTCCCCGAACCTCCCGACTTTGACGGCCGCCGCATAGAACCGATCCTGAAGTTTATCAGATCACCAAAAGAGAACGGCGCCCTCTACTATGCGGACGCGTCCCTGGGCGCGTCATCGGCTTATCATGAAGTGGAGATCGAAAACAGTCTGGCGCAAATCCTTCAAACCGTCTACAACCCCAGGCTGACGGGGGCACTGTGCTCCCCGAATTCCATGCGGCTGAGTTACTGGACCCGTGTGAACGACGGCCAGCCATCGATTTCCGAGCTCCGGGAAATGCTGCCTCGGCTGGAACGGCCGGTGATTGTCAGGGGCGTGGAGCACGAGGAAATCACGCCCGATGCCTTTACCGGCGCCTACTATGCCTACGATGTGGACCGGAGTATAATTTTGTTCAGGCGAGCCGGGCGCAATCTGCTGATCTCACTGGCCAGACAGAAAGACCGTTCCACGGTCGGGAAAAAGGGGCTGATCCTCGGGCCGGACAAGGATTGGAACTATGTCTACACCGGAGAAAAAGGGCTGGATGTGTTCGGCCTGGGGTGGGTGTCTTCCTACATGTTCGATTCATACAGCATCCTCATTTATGACGAAATGGACACGGCTGTCCCCCGTGTCAAATTAGCAGTATTCAAATGGATCCGGGCCGGGTGGAAAGGGATTAATGTGGTTCGGCGACACCACATTTTTTCAGGCATGAAGCGTCATGCCTCCGCTTTCAAGCCTATTTTGGAACACCTCCGCGTGCAGGCGGCGACCGAACTCGAAGCGGCCGTGGGCGATATCCGGTCACAGCCCCTGGAAGCGCTTCGCCGCCGGACGTCGCATTCCTTTGAGGCGCTCAAATCCCGTCTTGACCGGGATCACAAATCGGACGGCGTGAAGCTGGCGCGCGTGCTGACCGACACAAACTACCTGGAGCGCCTGACCCGACGGGAGATGGTCTCCCTGTTGAGCGTCGAATACCTCAAAGGCCTGCTGGGGAAACTCTAGCAGGCATCTCCACTGCCGAAAGCTTTTCGAACCACGAAATACACGAAAAACACGAAAGATATCAGAGACGAGAGTCGAGAGACTAGCCTGAGTTTCCGGTTTATGTTTTGAGACAGAGGTATAATCTTAAGCAAAACAACCGGTTAAGGTACTTTGAGGTGTATTACCCTTTTTATTGGAGAGTTTGGCCGATCTCAAGGGCTTGAGCAAGTTTTTTCTGGCGCGGGGACATACGGCTGAGGGTGATGTGATCTTTTGGGCGCGCGAGGGTTCCGGGCGGATAAATTACAGCGACCTCGCGGATTTCAGAGAGTTCTTTAAGGAGACCGGGTAAAGTTAGATTGACGCCGGCTTGGAAGGCGACCTTGCGGGCAAGTGAAGCCAATAGGAGGGCAAGTACACAATACAGGGCATGAACGCGTATTTTCTGATCGGTCCAGTGATAAGCGGGTTGCCAGCGTAGGAAGTCGGTATTCTTCATGTTTTTGAAGGCATTTTCCACCCCGGATAAACTGCGATATGCCTCAACGACCTGGCGGGCGCTCCATTGCGTATGGTCGGTGACAAGGACGGTACGGCCCAGGCGCTCCTGAGTAAGGCGCTGCAGCGCTGCGTGATCAAGGCTGTAGCTGAGGGTGGGGATGCCCGATGCCTTGTCCTCTTTGATATCGGTTTGGATCAGGGCTTTCATGAACTGGGCGGAGAGGACGGCATCTACGCGCATGCGTACACTGCGACGCGTTGGTTTCTTTCCGCGGCTCTTGCCCTGGCGCCAACGCTCCAGCGTTTTTGCAAGATCCAGGAGTTTTTTCTGGCACTTGACGAGGTTGTGTGTGACGCCTTGGAGTTGCTGAGTAAAGAAACTTTCGGAGTACAGAACCACAATCCGACACGATTTGCCCCACATGATCGCAGTGGTATCAAATGCCTGAGTCCCGGGCATTGTGTCAATAGGATGAAACTCCTGCCGGGGTGTGGCTAACATGTCAGCGCATTGATTGGCCGAAAGTGCCGCAACAAAATGCGCCCCTCTGACAACCAGGTCTTCCATAGCGGTATCCGTGACATTGCCTTTGTCGAAGATCAGGGTGGCTTCCGGCGTGTTGCCGGTTACGCTTTTGTAGCGTTGAACAAGTTCAGCGGTTAGCTGAGGGAAGAGACTGACATCCGGGATATTGCCGGGATAGACATTATGGAACAGGGGGATTTGAAAATCCCGGGTCACGAGCAGGGCAAGTCCGATTTGCCGAAGATCATGACGTTTCTGCTTTGAATGGCCGCGCTGGGCCAGATCTGAACGCTCGTTAGTTGTAGCCAGGAAAGTGAAAAAATTGGTTGTATCGTAAAGCAGTATCCGCGCATCGATGCCAAATTTCTTCTCGATGCGGGGAACGAGCCGGTCCTGGATATCTGAGATATCCTGCTCGGATAACCGGTTCATGTGATCCCAGAACCTCTGGCTGCTGAAGGCTGATTTGTCAAATCCCCAGAGCCGGCGCAAGACGGTCTTTTCATACCAGGCGCCGATGGCCAGTTTACTCAGGGGCTCAAGGGCACGGTTCAAGGCCGCTAAGATGATGTAGTGGCCGACGCTGGGTCCCTGCTCCCGCTTGGGAGAGACCTCATTTATGAGTTCGAGGAGCTTGAGGCGTTGGGTAATACGGAGCAAGGCCGCAATGCCGCCGGCCTCAAAAATGACAGTGTGTTTGGGTTTGGGGGGCTTGCTGTCCTCTGCGCGATTGACGATTGCCTCAAGAGTGCCCAAATATTTTTGCCAGACAATGCGAGGTTTTCCGTCGACACGTTTGCATTCGACAGCATAATAGTATGGGCGCCCTTTCTTAATCTTCTTGGTGATTGAGGCCATGATTCCCTCCCGCTCGATTTTAACGGTAGGGTAATACATATGCCCTCGAAAGTCAAGGAAAAAGCGCCTGATGGGTTGCTAACAAAGGCGTTTATGCCGGTTGAGGAAATGATTTAAGTAGGGTAATACGGAGAGGCGCCACGCAAGTCGTTGATATCAATTGGCTTACCGGAGATCGGTAATGCTTTTTTCCAGTAAGTCGTAAACTTGGGCTAGCCAAGTGGTTGATTTCCATGATTGGACGAAGACCTCTTTCAATATATGCAATTCCTTTCTCGAAACTCCCAAGCATTGCAAGGCTGATCCCATA
>JAFDKD010000484.1 GCA_019307165.1 Deltaproteobacteria bacterium
TACCTCAAAACTATAGACTACGATAAGCAACCGTTGGCCTCAGTAAATTACTGACTTGATCTAGAATTGGAAGGTTTTGAAACGCCCGAAGAATCAAGGTTTCTAAGACAATACTGAAAAAATTTTAGAGTGTTGTGTCAGTAAAGGTTTCAAATAGGAACCCAACAGAACCTGAGAGTCAACAAGTGGCAGCATCATTTGGGAATACTTGAATTAATGAATTTTTTACCGACGAATTGGATTGGACAGGAGTGGGGAAATACCATATATTGAGGTAGGCTAAACGTTCAGGTCCACTTGGGGATCTTCATTGGAGTTGCATGTATGTGAAGGGCATCACAACATTTTGAAAACATTGATAATTGCAGATCGTGGCAAGTTATCCAAAAGACCGGCCCCAAAACCCATAAAGAAATTGACGTTTTTAGTACAATTTCATTTCTATTCAGTAGGATGACAACAAGAATATTGAAACAGAACTATTTTGGCTCAAATAGTGGGAATTACAAAACCATAAAAAAAGAAAAAGAGGTGATTAGATGCCGACCAAGTTTTGCCCTCATTGCGGTAAACGAACCGGCTTTCAAGTGAGGTTTAATATCACTTGTCGGATTGGTGATGAAGAAGAAAAAGGTTATTTACGTGAATGCCAGGAATGTGGAGGGCGATTTATCACAATATAAAAAGATGAACGAATAAAGGAAGCAAAAAGGAGGCATCATTATGTCAGTGGCTCACACAAGTCGAATCCGTATTGAAAAACATGAGGGACCACACCGCACAGCCCACATAGAAAATTTCCTTACACCAATCAATTTCGGAATCCATGGTGGTATCAAGCATTTTTACCAAGAAAAGTACGGTAGGGAGATTGCCGGCCCCGAGTATCCTGCAACTCTCGATCATATTATTGCCGGAGTTGCAGGGTGACTGACGGGCACCTTAGGCACCGCACTGGATGTGCGGGGAATCAAGTCAGCCGAAAATATAATTGCTGAGGTCGAAGGGGATATTGAGGACGTTGATGGTGTTCTAAAAATCTCCAAGATCCGCCTTAGATACCACTTCAAGATTCCGTCAGGCATGAGAGAAAAGGCGGAGCGGGCTTTGGCCGTCTATTCCGACGCATGTCCGGCTTACCAAACAGTGAAATACTGCATCGAGTGCTCATGGACTGCAGAAATGGATGAGGTTAATTGAAAATCTGTTGGTTGAAAACTCGGTCAGCAGGCCTGAAGGCCCCTATCATTAAAGATTACAATAGAGAGTGTCGAAAAACTCTGAAAGCCGTGTTTTCGAGGTCTTTTGACGCCCATAAGTAATTGATATTGTTAGATGTGGATTTCGCGGTAATGGGCAGTTAACACTTTTTCGACAGTCTCAGAACAATACTGAAAAAAATTCAGAGTGTTGTATCAGTAAAGGTTTCCAATAGGAACCTGACAGAATCGGAGAGTCAACAAGTGGCAGCATCATTTGGGTAGTCTATACTTTGGATAAAGTGAAGATTACAACATCAAATCGAAACGAAATCTATCCATTTAAAAAGCAGAACTATGGCAAGAAAGGTTGAAAAAAGAGCAAGTCTCTCCCTGGGCGCCGTGGGAGATTAAACGATCGGATCTGGATTCAGAACCAATTCGCCAAATTCTTGAACGCCTTCGTGCGACCGGCAAATTGATATTGAAAGGGGAAGATTCAGGGATCCAGAAATCACTTTTCGAGTAAAATCAGGCGGGTTACAATGCCAGGTATTATGAGTGAGGGTGCAATCCCAAAAAGTCACCGAAGCTCTGAATGGCGATAACGGCCCCGGGAACTCCATCATCGTCCGGAACAGATGCTTGAAAAAGACCTTCAAGGATTCCTCTCCGAGGCGTAGGCGAGCCGGAGGCCATCCGCAACGACTTAGATCGGAAAGAAGCTTTCGGTCATAGAGGAAATACCGTCGTAGACGTCGTTCCGGCGAAAGTCCTTCAATGGGCTCAGGACCGTGAGCTTGCCGAACGGCCGGAATCCAGTCTTTTCGTACCTTTCTGGACCCCGGTTTTCGCCGGGGTGACGGTGTGGGCGGCATAGTTTTCCTTAAGTGAACGGCATTGAAGTGGTCCACGGTCGCAAGTCGGCTGAAAAAGAAAAGGACCCCATCAGACTGATTGCCGAAAGCCCAACGCTGAAAGCGTCATCATCCCTGTTCTTTCAGGAGGCCCTCCAGCCCCAGCTTCCTTACGGTCTCTCCCGAGGGAGCGCCGCTCTCCGGATCCCATCCCATGGCCTTCCTGTATTCACGGCCCAGGCTCTGCTCGTCGAGGGTGATACCGGCCACGGGCCCCGATTCCATCGGGGGCACCCCCTTCATCCGCGCGGGCAGTGTAATATCATTAGCCATGATGCCTTCCCGGATGTTAAAGCACTGCCTCATGGTCTGGATCCTGGCGCCGGTTTCCAGGATCTCACCCATATCCATCCCCCAGCCGGTGACGGCATTAAAAAACTCAATAAAGGGATAATTCCCGAAAAAGACCAGGGGAAAGTTGCAGACGCCGGCACAGTTCCCGACCTGGAGATAACAGGATGCCGTGGCGCTCGCGGGGCCCTTGCTTTGATAATCATATTGTGAGTAATCCTTAAAGGTCAATTCCGGATAGGGCGCAAGGGTTGCCGGGGTGATATCGATCCTTGCCATGGGCGTGGCCGTATGACGTCCCGGCGTGGGGTCGGTGATATAGCCGGTGGCCCGCCCCGGAAGGAAGAGGGGATTGTGCATGCCGGGCTCCTGCCCGCCCACGTGCACGGCGCAGGCCTCGGCCCCCTTCCCCAGTTTCCCGGCTGCAATTTTGACCCCGTCGGCCAGGACATCCCCAAGGCCTTCCCTGCGGACGATTTTCTCCAGCATGGCGATCATGGCCTCGCCGTTGCCCCAGGTCAATTCGATGCCGTCGGTATCCGTCTTCGTGATGATGCCTCCGTCATAGCATTCCATGGCAAAGGCGATCACACTCCCGGCAGAGATGGTATCCAGGCCCGTTCTGTTGCACATATCATTGAGTTTGAGAATGGAAAAAAGATCCTTATTCAAACACATCGAGCCGAATGAGGCCATGGTTTCGTATTCGGGTTTATGGGTCTCTTCCAGGAGATAGGGCCCGTCCGTGACCTTTAGAAGCCCGCCGCATGCAACGGGGCAGTTGGCGCAGGCGAATTTTCTTGACTGGTAGTTTAGGATGGTATCGCCGTCCGCGATCGTTTCATGACCGGGGAAGGCCTCCCCTCCGGACAGAAGCCAGTTCTTAACCGGAGAGGCCCCGCAGTCCAGGAGCGGCTTCGTCAGCCCGCATGTCCCGTGACTCATCAAGCCCGCCGGAAAGCCCGGTGCATGCCGCAGGGCCTGAACAAATTCCCTGCGCAGCCGGTCGAGTGCATCCTTATCCGCAATGCCGACTTTTCCGTTTCCTTTGACGGCTAGGGCTTTGAGCCTTTTGGAGCCCATCACGGCCCCGACGCCCGACCGGGCCGCGGCCCGTCCCTTGTCATTGATGATGCCGCTGATGAGGGAAAGATTTTCCGAGGCCTGGCCGATGGACGCAATTCTTATTTTCGCGTTGCCCAGCTCCCCTCTGATGATGTCCTCCGTCTCCACGGTGTCCCTGCCCCAGAGATGGGAGGCGTCCCGAAGTTCCATGCCCTCTTCCGTTATCCGGAGATAGA
>JAFDKD010000485.1 GCA_019307165.1 Deltaproteobacteria bacterium
GCCTTTCTTGGGGGCTCCACTATCTATAGTGGAGTTCTATAGATTACCAGGGGGGTAAGGGGGGCTGGAAATGAAGGGACGCAGATCCACATGGCAACGACCCAAGAAATGATACCAGGAGATAGCAGATGAAAGGACATGGAGCGAAATTACCAAGAAAAAAGCAAGAAGCCGTCGCCGCCCTGATTGAAGCGCCGACCATAAAGGAGGCCGCTGAGGTTGTGGGCATCGGACAGGCCACTCTCTTTCGCTGGCTACAGGAAGACGATTTTAAGATTTCATACCGCCAAGCCAAGAGGCGAATCGTTGACCAGGCTATTGCAAGACTGCGAAAGGCCACATCAGAGGCCGTCAGCACGCTCAGTGACATTATGACGGACGATGGGAAACCGGCTTCTTCTAGGGTTTCGGCTGCCAAGATCATTCTTGAAAGTGCTGTGAAGTCGGTTGAACTTGATGATCTTGGCTATCGGATTGAGAACCTCGAAAGAGAAATAGAGGAAAGGAGGCATTAGCATGGCGAATATGGAACGAAGGGTCAAAAAGCTTGAGGACGTCATCGGAACAGGCCAGGGGGTGCCTGAAAGCGAACCGCCAGCCATTATTTGGGGAAGGGACTTGACGCCCGAGGAAATTGAAAATGAAGAAGCGGAGATTACGCAGAGGTGGATTGAGCGATATGGGTCTGCGGAAGGCGGCAAAATAATCCTTGTAAGATATGAAGATGAAAGCGGGCAAAAAGAGCTGGAGTAAGGCGCTGACCGCCCGCCCCTATTCACAAAGCAGGTAATTAGTTGATACGCACAAAATCACATGGCAGACAAAGCTTGGAAACAAAGAGAAAGGCAGGTATCCACATTGCGTGGGAGCCGGACAAAAGGCCGTTGGGGTTGGGTGGGTTAATTAACTTTGGTTAATTAAGTAATGCACTTAACTGAAATATTTAGCCAATTCTGACAAAGACAAGGGTTGGGCATACATGTTTCCGCCCCGAAGTCTCAACGGAAGTTTCCACCCCATACGCGCGGGACATTGGCCATACGGAGATTGGGTCAACGGTTAACCAAGTTAACCGCCCATATACTTGAGCCGAAATGGATATGGGCGCGACTTGGGCTAACAAGACAGCTTGAGAGCGAAGGGGGTGGCCGAGAATCAAGGACCGAGTCACTGGGGTTTCCCTCTTTTCGTCGATCCTCATCCCAATAATTAGCTGTTACGGGAAATAGTTCATGACAGACAAGGCTTGGAAACAAAGAGAGCGACAGGTAGCCCGATTCTTCGGTGGGGAACGAAACCCGTTGAGCGGGGCGAATTCAAAACATTGCGGCGGGGATGTAATCCGTGACACCCTGCCTATTGAGGTCAAGCTCCGCAAACGCCATGCCGTGCTGTCGGTGTGGGACAAGGCCAAGCGGGAAGCTACCAAGGAAGGAAAGACGCCTGTCGTGTGTCTATGTGAGGGCGGGAGGCCCGGTTTCTGGGTACTGGTTCACTCAGCGCACTTGGATAGGCTTTTGTCTAAGGCGGCGACATGAGAATCCGTGGCCCTTCACGGCCAGAAAAATTCAAGAGTAAGAGGGTGAGCTCAAAATTCAGCCAGAATATAAAGGCCAATGGAAACACACCGAGGGGGAATTAAGTGTGCAATCCACTGGCCTTATGAAAGGAGAGGTTGGCGACTCTCCAGGGGGTTTCAGGTGTCTAGAATCGGGTGCAGCCGAGAGAACCGGGTGGTCTCTTCACTGTGCCATTTGCGGTTACGTCTTTCAGGTTCCCATGTTTCGCCAGCGCGGGTTTTTCATATGCATGCTTTTTGACCTGGATTTTCTCTTTTTCCATGACAGCCTCCTATTGAGTGACTTGGATACATGTTAGTTGATTAAATGGAGACAGTCAAGGTTGAACAGATAAACCGAGTTCAACCCATGCTCTTTGACAATTGAATACCCGAAAGGGGGGCGGGGACAACACCCTGGCTAAAAAGGTGCAGCTTGCTCAAAATAACAAGTCCCGTAAGGGATAGCTGACACAGGGAGCCCCGCCAAATGCCACTCCTTATACCATTTAAGGTGGCACCTACTTCTTTTGTGATTAGTTGGAGTAATCACAATATTTTCAACAGCTTGATAAGTGCAGCAGTAATACACAGGTCGGATATTCGATCCCAATTGCCAATGAGTTACACCGCAATGAGTATTGAACTGTTCCTCCATTAACAACAACGGGCGTCCCATTTGGACGCCCGTTGAAGTTGAACTTCGGTTTATTACCGGTAAAGGATTGTTCAGCCAGCGTTTCTCCGCCTTCTCGTCATGTAGAACATTGTGGCCGCCATGAGCAGAACCAGGGCCATGGCGCCGTAATGGGACAGGGTCGGAATGGGCCTCTGCCAGCAGCCGGGGGTCTCCTCGGCCGATTGGTTCAGCCACGGATCGTAGGTCACGGTTCCTGTTCCACCGATTTCTATGACAATGCTGTCTCCCGAGCCCGGCCCGATGCCGGAAGGCCCTGAGGCATCGCCCCACCAGTTGCCCTCAGCCATAACCTCTCCAACAAACGCGCTGTCCACACCAAGCCCTTTTCTGTTGCCGTCGAAGTCGCAGCAGGACACGGTAACGCCGGTATTGACCTCAGGCGGGTCCTGTCCCCCCTCGGGATGGTCCACTTCCAAACCGGCATCCCCCGGGTCATCGTAGTCCTTAGCATTGCCGGTCATGCGGCAGAATTGCACAAGGGTGAATCCGCCCGAGTCGGTCTCGATGCCCGAGTAGCCGTTGTCCTTCGCGATGCAGTCCTTGATTTCCGTGTTGATATTGTTTTCAACATCAATCCCATCATGGTCATTGTCGTTCGCCGTGCAACGGTGGATGGTCACCATGCCTTCGGCCCTAACGTGAATACCGTCATGGGCGACGTCGTCCTCGTCAGATCCGCCGTTGCCGTTGGCGGTGCAGCCGGTGATGGTCGCGCTTTCCACTCCCGTGTCCTTTTCGTAATTAAATTCAAATCCGGAACCGCTGTTATTGTTGGCGGTGCAGTCCCTGACTGTCAACTTGCCCGTCAACTCGATGTCAAAGCCGTCGCCATCGTCTGAACTGGTGCCGTTGTCATTGGCTGTGCAGTTGATGAGGGTCACGTCATTATCCACATAAGGACCATCCTCCCCGTCGATGTCGAACCCGTCATCCGATTTATTGCCGTTGGCCGTGCAATTTTCCAGGTAGATCTTTCCCTCGGTCTCGAGGTCGAAACCGTCGCTTCCGTTGTTGCTGGCCGTGCAGTCGGTGATGGTGATGTCCCCATTCATATCCAGTTCCACCCCGTCTTCTCCATTACCGCTGGCGGTGACGTTCCGGATGGTCACGTCGCCATCGACCTCCAGATCGATGCCGTCGTTCCCGCTGGACTTGACCACGAACCCGTCGATGGTAATGTCGCCGACGTGGTCACCGGCTTTTGGAGTGGCAATGGCGTCCTCGGTGCCTCCGTTAATGGTGACGCCCGGGGAGGGTTGGCCGCTATTGTTAACCGCGATCAATGAGATGTTTCCTGTGGCCTTGTCCAGTTCCACGCTCTCGTTGTAGGTCCCGGGAAAGACCTTGATCGTGTTGGGGCCGCCCGGGGCGGCGTCAAGGGCCGCGTTGATGCTCGTGTAGCACGGCACCAATCCGGCGCACGTGCCGTCCTTGTCCAC
>JAFDKD010000486.1 GCA_019307165.1 Deltaproteobacteria bacterium
ATCTGCATCATCTTAACACGCAACCTGCAACCTGCATCGGGCAATGCGCAACCTTGAACCCTGAACCTTCAACCCGGAACGTCCATGAACATTGTTCTCGTGTTTCCGCCGTTTTACCTGGCGTCCATGTACAACCTCCCCCCCCTGGGGCTCCTGAACCTGGCCACATCCCTGAAGGGCCGGCCGCACCGCGTGGTTATCCTTGACTTCGTTCTGGCCATCCGGCGAAAAAAGCTCGGAATGGGGCCCGGCATCTACGACGATTGCGCCGGGGCGATTCTCGATGAAGACCCGCATGTGGTAGGCTTTTCAGGTCAGTGCACCACCTATCCGGCCGTTATTCAAATTGCGAGGCGAATCAAGGAAAAGCGGCCTCAAGTCAAAGTGGTCATCGGCGGGCACAACGGGGGGTTCGTCGATGCCGCCACGATCGAGGCCTACCCGTTTGTGGACTGCATCGTGCGCTCGGAGGGAGAGGCCACATTTCCCGATCTGGTCGCCGCCTATGGGGCGGGACGCGACGAGAACGGCATCCAGGGGACGACCTACCGCTCGCCGGAAGGCATCGTTCGAAATGAGGACCGCCCCCTGATCGAGGACCTGGACGACCTGCCTTTTCCCGACTACGGATTTTTGCCGCCCCTTTCCGTATACCGGGATGCCTGCGGTCTGCCCCGTTCCATTGCCATCCTCGAAGTGGGCAGGGGATGTCCCCACCGTTGCTCATACTGCTCCGAGTCGGTTTTCTGGCGCCGCAGGACGCGAACCTTTTCCGTATCCCGACTGGTAAAAGAGATGGAAAATCTGCACCGCAATTTCGGGGCGGAATGCTTTCTGCTGGCCTATGATCAGTTCACGGCCAAAAGGTCGTTCGTGGAATCTTTCTGCGGACAGGTGATCGAAAAGGGGCTGAACCGGCTCCCATGGTATTGCATATCCAGACTCGACAGTGTTGACCGGGACCTGCTGGCCCTGATGCGGGAGGCGGGCTGCGAATCCATGTGCTACGGCATCGATTCGGGCTCGAAACGGACCCTGGACTTTATTCACAAGAACATCGAAGAAACCATACTCTATCAACGGGTGGCCGAAACAGCGGAAAACGGAATGATTCCGACGCTCAGTTACGTCATCGGCTTTCCGGAAGAGGAGAGGGCGGATATCGACCAGACCCTGTGGCTGGCCCTTAGGACGGGAATTCTGGGGAACAACAATCCGCTCATTCAATTGCCCACCGTCCTGCCCGGCACGGAACTTCACGCCCGTTACGCAAATAGTCTCGTTCGTGAGTTGGATACCTATTTCGCCCTCGGCCTGGAGTTCGACCGGGGGATACGCATCAAGAGCGATGACGAAATGATTGACGCTTATCCGGACATTTTCAGCAGCTTTTACAATCTTCCCTGCAGGGGCCTTTCGATCAAAGAACTCAATCTGATCGCCACTTACTTTCCATTGATGGTCCGATTATATCCCAAGACCTTCCTGCTGCTCAGCCTGGAGTCGGGAATGTCCGCAACGGAACTCTTTCTAACGTGGTTGAAGTGGCTGGCCGGGTTATTGAACAGAATGGAACTTACCCTGTCTCCACAGGAATGCTATCGCCATTTTGCGGATTTCACGTCCCACATCACGGGGCAAAAACAGGGCGTCACCCGAAAGCATTTTTTTGACGTGTTGAAATATGAAACGACGGGGCTGGAGGCCGGAAAATTCAGCGGCCGGCAAAGCGCCTTCACCATCGACCTGTTGGACCTGAAAGCGTTCCGCCCCCTCAAAAACGCCCAAATAATTATCGAGTCGTTTGATTTCGACATGCAAGTGATTATAATGGATTTGATATCGGGGCGTTTTACGGAAACGTACCCTCCCGAAAAAAAACTCTTTCTATTCAGGCAGGAAGACGATGTTCTGGACGTTTCTGAAATCAACGCATTTGTGAGAGATTTTCTGGAGCAGTGTAATGGAAACAACTCCCTCAATGCGATTTCGGATGCCCTATTTGAAACCCATGGGGAAGGAAAAACCCCGAAAGCGTTTTTCGACGCCTGTGTGGAAGCGCTTCAAATTTTAGGGGAACAGGGCTTTTTTCATATTGATGAGTCTGATCATCCCCCGGAAAGGAGGTAGCGGCCTTGGTAAAAATCAAAGGAGTGGAAAGAAAAGTATCCTATGCCGCCGGCTGTCACGCACCGTCATGCCATGCGCCTTCCTGTCATGCGCCCGCATGCCATTCGCCCGCGTGCCACGCCCCCGCCTGTCATGCGCCAGCATGTCACGCCCCGGCGTAAATCCGTAACAAGCATCGCGTTCTAAACTGGGAGATCCTTATCCTGCGGGTCTCCTTTTTTCGTGTTACGTGGATCTTGCAAGATTCAGGTGTTACGATCCTTTGCTTGAGGGCCCACATGATACCCCTGCTTGCCGATGTCCTTATATGCCCCGCCTGCCTTCCTGAAGAAAATGAGTTGGTGTGCCAAGTTTCCCTGGAAAGCCAAGACGACATCGTTTCCGGAACCCTGGATTGCCGCAGTTGCGGCGTCCAATACCCCATTTCCGAAGGCGTGGCATTTCTGCTCCCACCTTCCCATGATGGAGAAGAAACAGTTCCATCCAGGTATGAGACGCCCTCTCTGCTGTCATCGTATTTGTGGAGCCACTATGCCGATCTGTGTCAAGACCCCGATGCCCATCCCGCCTATCAAGAATGGGCGAACCTGATGGAAGCCCGCCCCGGACCGTTCCTGGACGCGGGCTGCGCCGTGGGGCGGTTTACCTTTGACATGTCGCGAAAATACGATTTTGCCGTGGGTATCGACAATTCCGCGACTTTTGTAAGAACCGCCAGGGCATTGCGGATGAACCGCGGGCTGAAAGTGGAAATCGCCGAAGAAGGACGGTTGACCCGGCCCTTTCACATCAACCTTCCCGGCGACATGCAGCCGGACAAAATCGACTTCATCGTTGCCGATGTCACGGCCATTCCTTTCCCAGCCGACCTTTTCAGCGGCCTTGCCACCCTGAATATCGTGGACAAGGTTCCCGATCCGCTGTTGCACCTGAAAGAGATGGACCGCGTGGCGCTCGGTTCAGGGGCCCGGCTTATTTTTTCAGATCCCTTTTCCTGGACCGAGGAAGCGGCGGATAAGGCCCTCTGGCTCGGCGGGACCGGCGAGGGCCCCCATGCCGGCCGCGGGGCCCCGAACGTCGCCGCGCTGCTGGAGGGGCGCGATGGTCATCTTTCGCCTGCCTGGGAAATCGAGAGGCAAGGTTCGGTATGGTGGAAAATCCGAAACCACGCCAATCACTTCGAACTCATCCGCAGCTGCTTTATCAAGGCCCGGCGCTGACGGGCTGACTCCGTCAGCCGTTTGTGGTCAGTTGAGCGTTGTAGGTTGCGGATTGCAGGTTTCGGGACGGTAAGGTGTCCCGTCTTCGCTGCTTCGCAGCTACTGCGCGGCCCCGCCCTACAACGGCGGGATCTCCGCTGCGCTCCGACAAGTCTAATCGATCGGGAAACTTCACGAAGACGGGAACCTTCGTGCTCGTTGTCGTTGTCGATTTCAATCAATGACTCGCACAAATCGCCGTAGGGTGGGATTTTACATCCCACCACTGAGACAGGCAATGGACAACCGATCTTCGGCGGCATGTAAAATACCGCCCTACAACCCCGCGATGACGAGCACCGCGGTGTCAGGAAAAACAAGGTTAATGCAATATGGTTATGTCAATATTCAGATTTAAGAAATTCTAATTTCTAAATTCCAAATTCTAAATTTCCTTTCCCTTCGACATTCCTTGTTCGATATTCGTTATTCGATATTCTCTGTCTCCTGACCTCCGCCCTCCGGCCTCCATCTTTTAAAACCTTGATCCCCCGAAATTTGTGATTATTTTAATCAATCATGCGGGCAACGAAAATCCGGGTTTTACGACGCCGCCCGACAACGGGAAATTTTCCGGCCGGGCGTTAGAAAAGGGGGACCACATGTTGAGCCTTGAAGAGATAAAACAGGACAAAGCGCTTGCCAATGATATCGACTGGGACATGACGCCGGAGGAAGCGGTCACCCTTTACCTGGAATGGGGGAACAACTGGAGCCACGGAAAGATGGTCAAGTCAAGGGATGACGTGTCCCACTATTTTGTCGTCAATACCTGGGACAATCCCCCCATGATCTACCTGGTCCGCCGCAACTCCGACGAGGCCGTGGACCTGGCATTAATTTCCATACCCGATGATCTGAGGGAAGACCTGGCCAACGAGCTTGCGACCCACAAAGGCGTTTATGGTATTACGCCTGAAATCCGAAAATGGCTTAAGCGAGAACTCCTCGAAAAGGAATTAGCCGCGTAAGGAGGTTAACATGAAAGTGATGATCGTCTACTACTCCATCGGCGCATCCACCATTGCCGGTGGGGACGGCAGCCGCCTGCCCAGCGAAAACGAACTGGCGGGCGCCCGGTACCAGGGCAGGCACGTGGCGGAAATCGCAAAAAAGCTCTCCGCTTAATACCCGGCGCGCCTTTTTTGGCCTAACCGGATGATGGTGCTGCACTGGATCCTGGACCCGACCGGGACATGGTGAACGGAATAACAGGGTGAGCGGCTATCGCCACGATTCCATAATGCCAAGGCAGATGTCGGTCATCTCCCTGGCGCGGTATTCGGTGGCGGCTTCGCAGTAGCAGCGGAATTCGGGGGCATTGCCCGAGGAACGCAGATGCACCACCTCCCTGCTTTCAAAGGTGATGCGGATCCCGTCGGTGCTGTCCACGGACGAAACAGCGCCGAACGCCTTAAAAAAAATATCGTGAAGGGCCTGCCTGTCCGTCTCCGAATCGGACGTATTGAATGCTGCCAGTTTTTCTCTGCTTTTTTCCGTGGGAAAATCGGTGAGCCGGTTGCTGAAGGTGAACCGTTGCGGCAGTTCCGCCACCAGTTCACTGAGTTTCATATTTTTTGAAATCGACCGAAGAACAACGGCGATGTGCGGTAACAGGGCGTCTCTTGTGGGAAGTGCCTTTAGAACGCGCCCGTGCATGCGAATGTCGGAAGCCAGAAGAAAGCCGCCGTTGGCCTCGTATCCCACCACCCGTTTTGCCCCGCCCCCAAGGGCCTGCTGCATGCCCTCGATAACGTAGGGAGAGCCTATCTTCGTTCTGTAAGTCCTTTCGAACAAACCGCACTTTTCAAGTGCCGAATTGCAGGACACGGGCGCCACAACCGCGTCGGCCCCCAGTTGCGCCGCACAGAGGATGCCCACCACATCGCCCCGGATTAATGTGCCGTTTTCATCGCCGATCAGAGGCCGATCGCTGTCACCGTCCGTGGATACGATGGCGTCAAAACCATATTCCTCAGCCCAGGATTTGAAGGCCGCCGTATCTTCCGGCCGAACCGCTTCGGTATCCACCGGAATGAACGCCTCTGAAAAGCCCAGCGGCGTCACATGGGCCCCCAGTCCGGTTAATACCTGTATCATATGTTCACGGCCGACGGCTGAGTGTTGATAGGCGCCTATCCGTTTCCCCTCAAGGCATCCCTCAGAAAAATAATCGAGATACCGTTTAATGTATTGATCTCCCGCTTCGCTTTTTACGGCGGGTAGTTCCACCGGCGCCGCAAACATCCCCTGGCCATCGAAAAGCCCATGGGGCAGGGTTACCGGTTGCCGTTTTATGGCCGCTTCGTCGGGCTTGAGGATTTCACCGTCTTTTTTCGTGTACTTGATGCCGTTTCGATCGTCGGGGATATGGCTGCCCGTAACCATGGCCGTGGGCATCTCGTTGACCATGCCGTAATAGGCCAGGGCCGGCGTAGGCAGGGTACCGCAATTTTCGACAACATAGCCCCTGTCCCGGACGGCGCCGCCCACCGCCTTCATGATGCGGTCCGTGCTGAAGCGCAGGTCTCCGCCCACGGCAACGCCCTTCCCCGTTTTCAGCTCGCCGGCCGCTTCCAGGTACTGGATGAACCCCAGCGTGTAGGCATAACACACCTCATCGGTCATGTCGCTTACAAGGCCTCGCGCGCCGCTTGTCCCGAATTTAACGCCGCTCTCGGCCATCAGCGCGTCGATATGGACCACCCTGCCGTCCGTCATGGTTACCCCTCGACCGGCCTTTGCCAAGGCTGCGGCCCGATTATCAGGCCGCCCCCTAGACATTGAATATTGAACATTGAGTTATTGAAGATTTATGGATGCCCGGCACTCAACCTCAAAACCGAAGTCTTATAGGGCAGACGCGTTCATTCAAGTTGAGTGCCGGGCCACAATCGCATCGCCTTCGATGCCGTATTGAAGAACCGTTCCGGGGACAAAAACGGCATCGCCCCTGCCGATACGGAGGGGCGCATCATTTCCGGTCCCGGCCACCTCCGCCTCGCCTTGTGTGCATATCAGGATTTCGACGCTTCGGCGGCCCGAAGCGGTATAAGGCATTCTCTTATCTAAAGAGATCACGGAGAGCAAAAATTCTCTCGCCGGCGTGGGATACGCCCGCTCGCATTCCCCCCTTGCAACGGGAAGGACCCTTTTCGCGCCGCCTGGGGAAAAATCGACGACCCTAAGGAGTTCCCGCATATCCACATGCTTGGATGTGAGCCCGCCGCGCAAGACATTGTCCGAGTTGGCCATGAGTTCAATGCCCGAACCGTCCAAATAGGCATGAAGCTCACCCGGCGGGATGTAAATCGCCTCGCCCGGCTTCAATTCCTCAAAATTCATTATCAGCGGCGAGAGCACGCCCATATCTCCCGGATAAGCACTTGCGAGTTCGGATACCCAATAAAACAGCGGCGATTCCGCGACCCTTGCCCGGGCCGCCTTAGCGGCTTCATCGACAAGCGCGCGCCGCTTGTGCTCCTCCATGGTCATGAGCGAGTCAAAGAGCGGCCGGATTTCCTCTGAACGCAATCGGCCTGCAGCAAAAGGCATTTCAGCAAACAGCGTCGATGGAAGGATCTCCCCCATCAGACGCCGAATCTCTTCCATTTCGCGAAAGCCCGTCAACAGGCGAAACGGGGTAAGGGCGCAAATGATTTCCGGCTTGTGGTTTTCGTCCCGGTAGTTGCGCTCGGGCGCATCGAGGGCCATCCCCATGCGGTTCTCGCGCGCATATCCTTCCCCGGCCTGCCGAAGATCGGGATGGACCTGCATTGACAACGGGCTGCCGACCCCCAGGACCTTGAATAGAAACGGCAGTCTGCGGGAAAAGGCCCTGGAAACACCCTTGCCCAGGACCGATTCAGGGGCTGCCCGGACGATTTCCCCGAGCGGGGTCCACTGCCCGTCCTTCATGACCATTGACGGGGCTCCGGGATGGGAGCCCATCCAGAGTTCGGCCATGGGCTTGCCGATCGCCTCGGGCCTTCCCAGAAGGGTCTGAAGGGCCGTCCCGGACCCCCACGAATAGGTCCGTACCGGGTTTTTCAATATGCTGATGCCGTCAGTGCAATTCATGAAATGGTCGTTCCCTTAAAGGCCTCGCCCATGAGGACCTTACGGAGGTTTTCCATATTGTTGCCGATGATGATCACCCGCAATCCGTGCGCTTCCGCTTCCCTGGAGGCCACTGGATCGAAGGGCTTGTTCATTCCCGGGTCCCAGGTATCCCCCACCAGCTTCCTGAAGTCGGGCCACGTTATGGCCTCAATCTTTTCCGCTGTGGGGTCTGTTTTCGGGTCGGCGGTGTACACATAGTCGATGTTGGACATATTAATGACTTCGGCGGCATTCATTCTTACGGCCAGTTGAACTGCGCGCAGGTCCGTGGAACTACCGGGTTGGAAACCGGCGCCGATGATGATTCTTTTTTCCGTGTCCATTTCTTCGGCGGGGTCATGTATGACCCTGTCGTATGCTTCATCCCCAAAACCAGCCCTGACCAGCTCGGCGTTGAGCCGGGTGGCGCGTATACCGATCCAGTCCAGGTCGTTTCCGGAATCGGCGCCGACCTGTCTGGCGGCATCCTGGTATGTCCGGCAAATCCTGCCGCCGCCGCAAATCACGATAAAACGAGTGTCTCCCACATTAACAAGAAGTTCCTTGAATGCGGCCACAAAGGGCACGTCAATCTCTTCAGGAACAATAATCGAGCCGCCAAGCGATATCACCACCGTTTTCAATCCCATTATCCTCCTCTTGTGTAACTTCGTAGGGTTCAAAGGTTCAAAGGTTCAAGGTTCAGGGTTACGCGTTGCGCGGAGGTTGGTTCTCTCTCGCAAAGAACGCAAAGGTCGCCAAGGCAAGGGCAAAAAGATTTAAAGGAATTCAATCCCTGTGTAAGATCCTGCCGTTCTCGTGCAGGGGCACCTATTTTGCTCCCCGCTCCTTGGTCCCCGCTCTCCTG
>JAFDKD010000987.1 GCA_019307165.1 Deltaproteobacteria bacterium
GTATTGGGGCGCGTTTGTTTTGACGGGCGACTACCAATAATGAGAATATCGATATTCAGAGTAGTTATGCGATGTATCAACGTTATCCGGGAGATAACAGGAGGTAACGATTCATGATAAGGCATAGTGTTATATGGGTCATATCGGTGTCTCTGGCATTCGTTTTTTCTCTCGCGCTTGCCCGGGACAGTGTGTGGGTGAGTTCGAGCAGGGCCAAAATTCAGACAGAGAAATCGGCCGCTTCGGATGTGGTGTCAAAGCCGGACGTGGGCACTGAATTGACGGTGCTCGCATACGAGAAACGATGGTACCGGGTTCGAACACCTGACGGAGATGAAGGGTGGATTTACCGGGGCAGGGTATCCAAAACGCCTCCCGCCCAAGAGACGGGGGAAGAGACGGACAATCTTCTGTCCGCCCTGGGCGGCAGCAGTATCGCGGCTGACGAGGCCGACACGGCCCGGAGCATCCGGGGGCTTTCAAAGGAAACGGAAACCTATGCAAAAAACACGGGAACGCCGGAAAAATATCAGAAGGCCCTGGACGACGTATTGGCCATGAAAGTGACGGACGGGGAAATTCAGGATTTCATGAGAAATGGAAAAATCGGGGAATACGCGGAATGAAAAGAGAATATCGAACAAGGAATGTCGAATATCCAAGGAAAATGTGAAACGATGTTGTGATGGGTCCATGTTTGATACGGGACCTTCCGGGTTTTCAGTGGGTAGCAGGGTACAGAAAAGCCTATCAATTGAAACCGGCAACATTCGTGGTCGTGGTCGTTGTCGTAATCGATTTCAATCATCATGGCTATCTGCGGTAGCGATCACATGTCCGAAGCATGGCGGGATTGGGATTCATTATGGTTTGAATTGGCTGAGCACGAGCGGTTGTTAATGCAATATTTACCCACTGAAAACCCGGAAGCACCTTTAATAAGGGGGAATAAGACATGTTCCGAAAACGCCTCTTTCCCATATGCCTGGCCATTATACTCGGTATATTGAATGCGCAGTCCCTGGTCGCTGCAGACAGGGGCATGGCGGTGCCCGGGGAGGGCACAAGTCAGGAGGACGGCATTCGCATGGCCGGCCTGTTGGACGACCTGAAACCGGAACTCTTTCGGATGAAGAAAAGAAGAAGGCCAAGGAGGCTGAAAAACGAAAAAAACTTTTCGAGGGCATCGGCGCCATCCTGTCCAGCAGCGCGGGGATCGATTACGCGTCTGAGGTGACCATCGGCGAAAGCCTTGCCCTGGAAGGTTTCCGGCGCTACGGTCTTCCGGTGGATGATAACGGCCTGCAGAAGTACGTGAACGTGCTGGGAAATGCAATCGCGCGGAATTCCACGCGCCCGGGAATTCCCTATCGGTTCGTGGTGGTGGACAACCCTTTGAAAAATGCGTTCTCCTGCCCCGGCGGCATCATTTTTGTCTGCTCCGGGCTCATGGGCATTCTCGAGAACGAGGAGCACCTGGCCAACATCCTGGCTCACGAGGTGGCGCACGTCAGCCACAAGCACGCGCTCCAATCCATCCAGCGGGTGCGCTTCTTTAAAGGCGTCGGCAAAATTACCGCCGCGACCATGGAAGGGGACAAGGGCGAGCAGTACGAAAGCATCATCGGCGACCTTCAGACCACGCTTTTCGACAAGGGCCTGGATCAGAACATGGAGTTCGAGGCGGACCTGTCGGGCATGGACACGGTTTTTCGAACGGGCTACAGTCCCGAGGGCATGATCGAGGTGCTGAATGCATTAAAGCGGACCAAAGCCGGCTCGGCAAAGACGGGTTCGTGGTTTTCCACCCACCCGCCCCTCGGTCAACGGATCGAGAAGTGCAGGGCGCACCTGGGGACGTTTTCGGACTATGGCGGGATCCAGAAAAACAGGTACCGGTTCAACACGTATAAAAGCAGGTTGCCTTAAGTTGAAAGTACCTCCCTAATTTCCCGTTTTTCAAAGGGCCTTCCAGGTTTTCACAGGGTAGACCGGCTTGAATAATCCCTGGCTCGTGATATCGGTAAAACTTGGGAAAGCGTATGGAAAAAAGCGTAACCGTGAAAAATTTTATCT
>JAFDKD010000487.1 GCA_019307165.1 Deltaproteobacteria bacterium
CCTCCGCGGCAAGCTTGTGGACGCGCTTTATTTCAAAACCACCGGCGACCTGATCGACGCGAGAAACGCCTGCGAATATCATGAAGTCCTGCCTTACGAGGCGGATGTCAATCTGGTCTCACGGTTTCTCATGGAGCGTTTCATCCGGGGAGGCGTATGCTTTGAAAGCGACCCGATTCGGATTGAAAATGACATGCGCTACTTTATCGATCCCGTTGTAAAAGCCTCTGACTTCACCCCTGCCCTGAAGATGCTCTCCATTGACATCGAATGCTCCCAACGGATGGATCTCTATTCGATTGCCCTCTATGGTGAAGGCCTTGAGCAGGTCCTCATGCTCGATCCCTCCTGTGAAAACGGCGCCGGGAAAAGAGAATACCTGGGTTTCCCGACCGAGCAGGGGCTTTTGGAGGCCTTTTTCAAAATCATCCGGGATTATGATCCGGATGTGTTCATCGGCTGGAACGTGATCGGTTTTGATCTGCAGTGGCTTTCCCGCAAATGCGCAAAGCTGGGGATGGGGCTCGATATCGGGACAGACGGTCCCGCGCAGATGCTTGAGCCGGGCAGGCTTTCGAATCAATGGATCGCCCGGATACCGGGCCGGGCCGCGCTCGACGGAATCGTCATGGCGCGGAGCGCATTTGTAAAGGTGGATGATTATTCACTTGCGACGGTTTCTCAAAAAGTCCTCGGAACCAACAAGCTGATTGAGAAAACAGGGATGGAAAAGGTCCGGGAAATCAATCGGCTTTTCAAAACCGATAAACCCGGCCTCGCGCGATACAACCTCGTGGACGCAAGGCTCGTCTATGACATCTTCGAAAAACTGAACTTCGCGTCTTTTGCCGTGAGAAAAGCGCAGTTGACCGGCCTTGCGTTGGACCGGATCGGCGGGAGCGTTGCGGCATTTGATTTCCTGTACCTGCCCCGGCTTCACCGCAAAGGTTATGTGGCGGACACAAAGGCAAGGCCGCCTGCGGGACTGAGCCCTGCTCCGGGCGGCTTGGTTTTCGACAGCACGCCCGGGATATATGAAAATGTCGTGGTTTTTGATTTCAAAAGCCTTTATCCAAGCATCATCCGGACATTCAGTGTGGACCCGCTTGCTGCAAATGTGGTTTTGCGCAGTCCGGCGGAACCCTCGGATTCAGACGGGCATTCAGGGTTAGCACCGATTGTCAAGGGGCCCGCAGGACTGGAATTTTCCAAAGACCATGCCATCCTGCCCAAGATTATCGAGGAACTCTGGGATGAACGCGACAGAGCAAAAAAGGCCGGGGACATGGCCCTTTCCCAGGCCGTAAAAATCATTATGAATTCGTTTTACGGTGTCCTCGGGACGCCGAGTTGCCGGTTCTTCGACCCGCGCCTGGCTGGGACCATCACCCGCATCGGTCACTGGATACTCAATTTCTCCCGTGCATATATTGAGGAACTGGGCCGCCCGGTCATTTACGGGGACACGGATTCGCTCTTTGTCCATCTGGGCAAAGACCCGCTGAACAAGGTTGAAGGGATCGCCGCCAAGCTGTCTGAAGGCCTCAATGATTACCTGCGACACGAACTTGAAAAACGTTTCGATGTTGAAAGCCGACTCCATTTAGAATTTGAAAAGGTCTTTGTCCGCTTTTTCATGCCGACCATCAGGGGCACGGACAAAGGTTCGAAAAAGCGATACGCCGGCATGCTGGCGGGGCCCGATGGAGAGCTTGAGTTATATTTTGCCGGCATCGAATCAAGCCGCCGGGATTGGATGGCCCTTGCCAAATAATTTCAGGCCGACCTTTTCAGACTGCTGTTTGGAAGTTTCGGGGCGCCCGGGCTGGAAGAAGAATTGCGCGGGTTGATCAGGGACCGCCACGAGCAGCTGTATGGCGGCCGGCTGGATGACAAACTGGTGTACCGCAAAGGCATCAGCAAGCCGTTGAATGAATACACCAAGAGCACGCCCCCCCATGTCCGCGCCGCCCGCATGCTGGACCATTTCGATGGCCGCATAATCGCTTATGTCATGACAACGGCCGGACCCGAACCAGTTCAGAAGCGTTCCGACAAACCCCTTGACTATGACCATTACAGCGATAAACAACTGGCCCCCATCGCAGACATGGTCATGCATATTTTCAACAAGGATTATCGCTCTATTACCACCAACCAGATGAACCTGTTTTGATTAATGAGTCTATCTAAGAGCCGTTCACATGACATTGCCTTTGATTGTTCGAGGATTGTGGACAGAACTGACGAGCAACAAGAAACCCTAAATTGAGGAAGTACGGCATGTTAAATGATTCGCGGTCGTTGAAGAACGAACTGGTCGAGCAGGCCGGATCCATGGGAGCCATAGACGCCAAGATTGCTGGTCGGGAGATGATGGCAGGGCCGCCTTCGGCCGACCAGGAGCATGTCTTGCCTGGCCGGCCCGATTGCAGCAAACGGACTTTCGTGTTCAACCTGATGAGGAAGAGGAGATGAAAATGATGATATTAAATCCAAGAAAAAATCGATATGAGTACCTGGATGAAAAATCCAGGGCAATCATGTTGAAAACCATTGAATTTTTCGAATCCAAGGGAAAGACCCAGCTCAAGTCCGACTATCACGATCGGGTGTGGTACGCCGACTTTATCGATTTTCTCAAACGGGAGAAAATATTCGCCACCTTGCTCACGCCTTCGAATTATGGAGAAGTGGGCTGCCGCTGGGACACCTATAGAAATTGCGCATTTAACGAAATATTAGGCTTTTATGGTCTGCCATACTGGTATACCTGGCAGGTGACCATCCTCGGGCTGGGCCCCATATGGATGGGCAGGAACGAGGATGTAAAAACAAAAACCGCCCGGTTGCTTCAGGAAGGCGGGATCTTTGCATTCGGACTCTCTGAAAAAGCGCACGGAGCCGATCTTTACTCCAGTGAAATGGCCCTGACGCCTCTGGGGGAGGACAGATATGTCGCCGACGGTGGCAAATACTATATCGGAAACGCCAACGAGGCAGCCCTGGTGTCAACCTTTGGCAAGGATACGGAAACCGATGAATATGTATTTTTCGTGGTTGAATCCAAGCATAAAAATTTTGATCTGGTGAAAAATGTCGTTAGCTCACAAAACTATGTTGCCGAGTATTCATTGCAGGGATACCCCATAACCGAGGCTGAAATTCTCACCAGGGGTCAGGATGCATGGGATTCAGCTCTCAACACCATCAATGTCGGCAAGTACAACCTAGGTTGGGCATCAATCGGCATCTGCACCCACGCCCTTTTCGAGGCCATTACCCATGCTTCCAACCGGGTTCTCTACAACAAGCACGTCACCGATTTTCCGCATATCCGACAGCTGTTCGTCGACGCATACACCCGACTAACGGCCATGAAGCTTTTTGCACTGAGAAATGCAGACTATATCCGGGCGGCCTCAGCACAAGACAGACGCTACCTGCTTTACACACCCATGACCAAGATGAAGGTGACAACCCAGGGCGAAGAGGTAATCAACCTTCTTTGGGATGTGATCGCGGCAAAAGGGTTTGAGAAAGACATGTATTTCGAGATGGCCGCACAGGATATACGGGCACTTCCGAAGCTGGAAGGGACAGTGCACGTCAATATGGCCCTGATAATCAAGTTCATGGCCAACTATTTCTTCAATCCGGATGAATTTCCAGAAATTGACCAAAGTTCAAGCAGGGACCGACCCGCGGATTGGGTAAGATTCGCTTTCACGATTTCAACATCGCCTACAACAGCATCGACCTGCCTAACCTGGCGATATTCAAGGCTCAAATCAAGGTTTTGCAGGAGTTTTTAATGACCGCACCGCCCGGAAAGGACCAGCAGCGCGATATCGATTTTCTGTTGATTCTAGGGGAACTTTTCACGCTGGTGGCCTACGGACAATTGATAATCGAGAACGCGAAAATCTACCGGATCGAGGATGAATTTCTCGACCAGATATTTGATTTCATGATCCGTGATTTTTCCAAGTTTGCCCTTCAACTCTATTCAAAAACGAGCAGCACGGATGCACAAATGGCGCTCTGCCTGAAAATAATCAGGAAACCGGTTAAGGATCCGGAACGGTTCGACCGCATCTGGAGCAAATATGTAGAACCGCTCAATAATGCATATGAGATGAATCCCTAAGTAATGTCCCTGACGGGACAATTGGGTAGCACCATAAGAATGAAGTTCGAGTTACTCCAAAGCATACAGAATTCAACAGGTTCTTGGAATAATTCATTAAATATGTTTTTGAAATCGCGGTGGCGAAGCCATGAATCGGGCGAAAAGCCAGGGCCTCCGGCCCCGGATAGTCCGATTCAAGCGATTTCTCTACTCTAGATTTATCTTAAAACCGCTTTCCATGGTAGCATTGCAAGGGACGGGTGTAGATATAGGCAAGGCAAAGATTGCAGTGGATGCATCTTGACGGCTCGTCACTTCCCCCGCGGATCTTTTCCGGGAATTTCGGGTCGGCCATGAGGGATCGGCACAAAGATATGTAGTCCGCCGAGCCGTTGTGGATGATATCTTCCATGGTCCCTCTTTCTGTTATCCCGCCCACCACAAAAACCGGAACCTTCACCCTTCGCTTGATCTCCTTTGCGCTTTCGACGTTATACGTGGGCGTGAAGGGCATGGGCTTGACTGATCTTTAACAGTCATAAAAAAATAGTTCTGCAATATTAAGGACATAGGTCTGCCCAAAATGTTCTTGGCACCACAAATATATTATTCTTTGACATGTTTTATAATTCCCGAATGGTGGCAGGGATGGCAACACCAACAGCCTGAAAGGTTTTGCCACAGGTACCGAT
>JAFDKD010000488.1 GCA_019307165.1 Deltaproteobacteria bacterium
GCAACTGGGCGAGGCATGGCATCAGCTTAGAGGATGGCCCGTCAACTGGTTTCTGCAACTGGACCCATTGGCGGGGCTCGGCACCCTCGTCAGCACCGGCACGGTCTATCGCGGTCTCCTCTGGGGGCTGGCGACCGTGGTCCTGACCATGTTGCTGGGGCGGTTTTTTTGCGGCTGGATTTGCCCTTTCGGGACGCTCCACCAGATGACCGGATATGCGGCCAACCGCGGCAGGCCGTTGAGTCACCGTGTGCGGCTGAACCGATATCGGGGCGCCCAGCGGCTCAAGTACTGGATCCTTGTCTTCCTGCTCACGTCGGCGGGGATGCACATCCTGGTTCATCCCTTCGCCCATGCCTGGACAGGAGTCGTCTGGGTATTGGGCATCGCGGTCATGCTCGGGTACGCCGTCGTATTTCTTTTGAGGGGGCAGGTTAAAAGGCAAACCATTATCCCCGTTTTCCTTATTATTGCCGGCATATCCCTGGTGCTGGGGTTCCTGCTTCCGGGGACACTGCTGGGAGCGATTTCCCTTCAGACCGGCCTGCTGGACCCCATTTCCCTGATGCACCGATCAATAAGCCTGGCGCTTATCCCCATGCTGGATAGCGCATCACCGTTTTTTTCCGCAAATGTTCGGCATGTGGAGGGGGCCTGGCTGATCGGATCGGTGTTTTTGGCAGCGCTGCTGCTGAACCTCGTCATCCCCCGCTTTTACTGCCGTTATGTTTGCCCCCTGCGGCCACCTGTGCCCTACGGCGGCTATCCGGCCCATTACCCTTGAGGAAAAGCGAGGTCTTGGTCCACACGCCCGGCGCGGCCCCATCCGTCTGGGTACCGCATTCGTGGACAGAGGGCGCTGCCTTCCCTGGGCCATGGGCCGGCCCTGTATCGTGTGCCAGGAAAACTGTCCCGTAAGCCCCAAGGCGATCATTATCCAAACACAATACGAACCTGTCAGGTCGGATGCGCCTCTGGTGGTAAGGGGAACGGATGAAACGTCCGTTTACCTTCAGGGAACGCCGCTCCCCGAGGGGCGTTTCGGCACGGGCGATTACTACCTTGCCCCGAAAACAATGGAAAGGCGTGTCCTGCGGCGGCGTATCGTTGAAAACACCGCCGATCGCCTGATCCTGCATACGGGTGAAGGCAAGGCCTCATCTTCGATCTCTTCACAAGAGGTCGAAATTTTGATCCGCCTTCAACGCCCCTATGTGGACCCGGCCCTGTGCATCGGATGCGGGATCTGCGAGCACGAATGCCCGGTTTCGGGGAAGCGGGCTATACGGGTTACGGCGGAAAACGAATCCAGGGAAAAGAGTCACAGGCTGCTGCCGGGGAATCAATAGGGTTTTGGTAGGGATGTGGGTTTTCACCACGAAACGCGAAAGAAAAGGGGCCAAGGATTCCAGGGGTCAAGGGGTCGAGTGAAAATTATGCGGCTCTTCACTTGAATCCTTGACCCCTTGGCCCCTCGAACCCTAAAGAAAAAAAGCCGCCGGGTTTCCCCGGCGGCCTTGTTTGCACCTTGTGCCCTGGGCCTTGAGCCCTCTGCCCTTTTCTTACGCCAACCATCTTTTACGGCGCTTGTAGTGCTTCACGTCGCGGTAGCTCTTCTTGCCGACTTCGGTGAGCCCCAGGTAGAACTCGCGCACGTCCGCGTTGTCCTTCAAGACATCGGCTTCGCCGTCCAGGACCACGCGGCCGTTTTCCATGATATAGCCGTAGTTGGCGTAATTGAGCGCCATGTTGGCGTTCTGCTCGGCCAGAAGCATGGCCACGTTTTCTTCCTTATTGAGCTTGACGATAATACCGAAGATCTCCTGGACCAGAAGCGGCGCCAACCCCATGGAGGGCTCGTCCAGCAACATGAGCTTGGGCTTGGCCATCAGGGCCCGGCCGATGGCGCACATCTGCATCTCGCCGCCGGAAATGTAACCGGTCTTGGCTGTCTTGCGGTCCACCAGCCTGGGAAAGTACTTGTAGACCGCGTCGAGGCTCTCCTTGATTCCTCTGAAGTCGTGACCCCGGGTGTAGGCGCCCGTGAGCAGATCATCCTCCACCGTGAGATGCTCAAAGGTGCGCCTGCCCTCCATGATCTGGATCACGCCCAGCTTGACCACGTCCGGGGCGAACATCTTGTCGATGCGCTTCCCTTCAAATTCGACGGTCCCTTTGGTCACCTCGCCCCGCTCGGCCTTGACCAGGTTGGAGATGGCCTTGAGCGTGGTGGTCTTTCCGGCCCCGTTGGCCCCCAGGAGCGAGACGATGTTTCCCTGAAACACGTCCAGGGATACGCCCTTGAGGACCAGGATGACGTGTTCGTAGATGACCTCGATATTGTTGACCTTCAGTAGAGGAGCCTCTTCCATGGCTGTATTTCCCTTAATCGGTTTCTTCGCCTCAGCCTGCGAAGGGATTGGAACCGGGCGGGACGGAAACCCCCGCCCGGTTTATTCATCAGGTTACTTGCAGTCCCTCGGCGTAATTCCCTGTTCCTTGGCGTATTTGGCCGCAGACTCTTTGATCCGCGGCCACACGAAATCGAACATGGGTTCGATTGTGTCCAAAAAGACCCACTTCTGGCCATCCCACTGCTGGAACAGGACCACCTTTCCGCCCTCGTGGTTCTCGCAGGAGGTCTTGATGGGCCCCATGAAGCCCTCGAGACCCATTTCCTTGATGCGCTCCTTGGTGATGTCGAGGTGCTCCATGCCCCACTGCATTTCTTCGCCTGTCAGCACCTTGACCCCGAACTTCTTGTGGGCCGTTCGCATGGCCTCTTCGTTGATCATAGCGGTATAGATGCCCCTGTTATAGTAAACGGAACCCACTCGGGTAAAGGAGATATTGCCTTTCATGGCGCCGTACACCTTGTCGACAATCTGCTGGATGAGCGGGAAATCTCTTCCCACGCCGTGCCAGTTGGCCGCGATGTACCCCTTGGCCGCGGGCCCCGCCGGAATCACGTCCTCTTCAGAACCGCACCACCAGACGCCGATGATGTGATCACTGGGGAAGCCGAGCCTGGCCGCTTCTTTGAGGGGCACGGTGCAGGACACGCCCCAGTTGCGGTTGATGACCCAGTCCGCCTTGTATCTTCGGACGATATCCATCCACTGGGCCTTCTGGTCGATGCCCGGCCAGGGCACGGGGAAATGCCTCACCTTGAACCCGAACTGCTTGGCCAGCGCATCCAGCATGGGCTTGGTCTCCTGGCCGTAGGGGACGTCGATATGCAGGTTGGCGATTTTTTGCCCCTTCAGCTTGTCCATGCCCCCCAGCCGTTCGCCGATGAACTTGATCTTGGCCGAGTTCTGGGACCAGTAGTTGGTGGGGGTGGTGAATACATAAGGGAAAACGCTCCCGTCGGAGGCATCCGCCCTTCCGTATCCGGAGGAGACAACCACCTTGTGCTCTTTGGTTCCTCTGGGGATCAGGGCATAGGTGATACCCGTACTCAGCGGATGGACAAGGACCATCTTGTCTTTCAGCCGCTCGTAGCACTCCACGCCCCGGGCCGTGTTGTACGCGGTCTCGCATTCCTCCCACTCGTACATGACGCCGTTGACACCGCCCTGCATGTTCCTGAGCTGCATGAAGTCTTCCCAGCCGCTGCCAATCCCGCTGCCGCCCGCGGCAAAGGGGCCGGTTCGGTAGATCAGGATGCCGAAGAACTGCTTCA
>JAFDKD010000489.1 GCA_019307165.1 Deltaproteobacteria bacterium
CCACGCCGGACAACCCGGCGCTCAGGCACCGTTCCGCCTCCCGGGGAGCGTCCTCGGCCAGGGGCGAGAAGCAGCAGAATCCCGTGAGTCTGTCCGGATGGCGTTGAACCGCCTCAAGAATGTAATCGTTATGTCTTCGGTAGTTTTCGGCCCCTTCCCAGGGAAACCCGAAAATCACGGCGCGCTGGATCCCATGCCGATCCATGGCGAGCAGGAGTTCGGAGGTCCCGATAAGCCCGGCCCCGGCTGAGGCGTACAGGGATGCAAAGGCGGGTTCGCCCGAGAACTGGGCCCCGCGTTTTTCCCTGAACGGTTTTGGAAAGACGTGGGTGTGAAAATCGATTATCATTTCACCAACTTGGCTGCCGATTTTTCCACGGCGCCCGGCTCGAAACCCACGAATTTGTCTTGGATCCTGCCCTCGCGGTCAATGAGGAACATGGTCGGGATGGCGGGTGCGGCGTTCCCGAAATAGTCCGCCATCACCTGACGGTTGACGCGCAGGATGGTATAGTTGATCCTGAACTTGTTTTTAAACGCCCGCAAATAGGTTTTGGTCGCCATGGCGGGATCATCCACGGAGACGCCGAGGACCACGAGGCCCCGATCCCCATATTTTTTTTGCAGGGAAATCAATTCGGGGATGGCCAAGCGGCACGGCGGACACCAGGTGGCCCAAAAATCCAGCAGCACGACCTTGCCGCTGTACTTGGGCAGAGAGTGGTCATTTCCCGAAAGGTCCTGCAGGCTAAAATCGGGGGCAGGAGGGCCTGCGCCCACGTCGGCCTGGCAGCTCAATTGCAAGAGCGGCATGGCGAGAATGAAGATTGGAAGAAAAAATCGAATTTTGATATTCAACCTCATGGGAACTCCTTATGGTGAAACACGTTATTGCGCGACACGTTTTGAAGCTGTTGGCGGGTTGCTGCTGTCATTCTTCGCGACCGTTTCAGAAAGCGATTCCATTTTTAACCCACGGGGGTATCTCAATGCAAGATTATTTGGGGTTCAAGGTTCCCGGTTCAGGGTTATGGTTTACGGCTTGCGGGATGCTAGATACGTGATACTAGATACTAGATACAAGATACTAGATACAAGATACTAGATGCTGGATGTTTGGATGGGTCCTCTAGACTCTAGACTCTCGTCTCTAGACTTCTTTATTCCTTCGAAATTCCTTGTTCGACCTTCCTTCGTTCGAGACTTCGGAAGGCAGGTATTCGTTATTCGATATTCTCTGTTTAGAGGAGGTCTGTCAATGACATGGCTAAAGCCCTTTAGGGCATTCCTTTTCATGTGCGCCTGCTGTTCATTGGTTGCGGGCAAGGCAGGTGCGGCGGACACGCAAAGCGGCGACATTCGCCCCGCCATCCTGGCGGGCAGCTGGTATGCCGCTTCCGCGGAAACCTTGACCCGGAATATTCGGGGCTATCTTGAGGGGGCCGATACGCCGTCCCTGGACGGCGACCTGAAAGGGATCGTGACCCCCCACGCGGGACACATCTATTCGGGCCACGTGGCTGCCCATGCCTACCGGCTTCTCGAAACGCGTTCTTTCAAGCGCGTGGTCATGATCGGCCCCAGTCACCGCGTGCGTTTCAGGGGGGCTTCGGTCAACCTTCAGTCGGGCTACAGGACACCGTTGGGCGTCGTGCCCGTGGACCTGGACGCGGCCCGGAAAATTGCGGGCGCTTCGCCGGAGATACAATGGGTCCCCAAGGCCCATGCCGCCGAGCACTCGCTGGAGATCCAGCTGCCGTTCCTTCAGACCGTGCTCAAGCAGTTTCAAATCGTCCCCATCCTTATGGGACGGCAGGACATGGCGACATGCGCGGCCCTGTCCGACGCACTGGTGAAAATTCTGGGAAAATCGTCCGACACCCTGATCCTGGCCAGCACGGACCTGTCTCATTTCCATACCTCTAAAGAGGCCAAAGTCCTGGATACGCGGTTTGCCGAGCGGGTTCGGAATTTCGATCCCCACGGACTTGCACGGGACCTGGGGGCGGGGGTATGCGAGGCCTGCGGCGGCGGGCCGGTGATCACGATGCTCCTGACCGTGAAACAGATGGGCGCCGACCGCATTCGGATCCTCGATTATGCGGACTCCGGAGCGGTGACGGGCGACCACCGCCGGGTGGTGGGCTACCTTTCGGCGGCCGCGTTCAAGAAGCGGGGACCTCAATAAACCAAGTCTTGGATACAGTGTTGTATTTAAGGGGGAGGGGGAATAGATAAATGGATGAAATTGAAATACACATGTCGGCCCTATCAGGAAAAAGTACGGTACACCATCTGTTGAATCTTTTATTTCTCTGTGGTCTCTGCCTGCCGCGCCGTAGCCTTGGCGAAGGCTGGTGCCTCTGTGAGAGATTTTCCTGGTCGTTTCCCAGGATGATGGCCGAGCATCGACTTTCAATTGGGAATAATGGGGAGGGGATCGGATAGCGCAATGAAACTCAAGGACATGGGAGAATTCGGGTTCATCCGCTCCATCATGGACGACTGCCATTTCGGGAAGGAGCGGTTGATCAAAGGCATCGGCGACGACTGCGCCGTGCTCGGGCCTTATGAAGGGAATGCCCTTCTGGTCACCACCGATCTGCTGGTGGAAGACGTGCATTTCCTTCTGTCGAAAACGCCCCCGGATCATCTGGGCCGAAAGGCGGTCGCCGTCAACCTGAGCGATATCGCGGCCATGGGCGGAGAGGCACGTCACCTGTTCGTGTCCATCGCCATACCACCCGCCGTGAACGTGGAAACCCTCCATGATATCTACGGCGGCATCAAGGCCATGTGCAGCCGCTACCGGGTAAACCTTCTGGGAGGCGATACGTCCGCATCCCCGGAACGGCTCATGATCAATATTACGGTGCTGGGCGAGATGCCCGAAGACGAGGTGCTTTACCGTAGCGGGGCCCGGCCGGGCGACGTGGTATTTGTCACCGGGACCCTGGGGGATTCCCTTGCCGGACTCAAAATCATTCAGGAAGAATGGCAGGTATCGGAGCCGTTTCGATCGGAACTCATCCATGCCCATCACCTCCCGGTCCCCTTCCTGGAACCGGGGAGGCTGGCGGCCCGATCCCACCTGGCCTCGGCCATGATCGACTTGAGCGACGGCCTGATGGCGGACCTGGGCCACATCTGCGAGCAGAGCGGGGTGGGGGCCGAAATCCACGCAAACCGACTGCCCATATCAGAAGCGCTCAAGGCATCTTCCAAGGCCAACGCTCTGGTCCCTCATGAAGCAGCACTGTCCGGAGGGGAAGACTACCGGCTCCTGATCACGGTGCCGCCGCAAAACAAGACCCCTTTCCAAGACATGTTCTCCGACGGCAAGCCCTGCCCCCTGTATCCCATCGGCGAAATGCGGGAAAGCGGCGGCATCAGGATCATGGGCGAAAACGGCAGGGAGATAACACCGGCGGCCGTAGGTTTCGATCACTTCAAACGCCGCTGACAGAGAGAACCCGCATCCTTATCCGCACCTCTTCATTTCTCTTGCGCGAAACCGGGGCACCTGTTAATCTCGAATGGCTTTTCGGCCTTGCCTTAATCAGCGTATTTTCCTGATTTTCCTACGAATTTTTAACTGGCTGGACGTGGAGAGTCAGATTTTGGAAACCGGCCGACAATGTCAAAACAGAGGGAAATACGGATGGATATAGGACCCCTTACCTCGGGGCGTACATGGTGGAATTCGCCAAGAGCCGCATGCCGGAAGACTGCCTGTTCGAGGCGCTCGTGGAGACCCCCAAATGCCTCCCCGACGCGGTTCAGCTGCTGACCCTGTGTACGACCGGCAACGGCAGGCTCAGAATCGTCAATTGGGGCATCTACGCCCTGAGCCTGTACGACAAGTTTACCGGGGAGGGGTTCAGGGTTTCGCTGGATCCGGCGCTCCTGGAAATGTGGCCGGAAATCAAGGCCTGGCTTCTCAAGACGAAACCGAAAAAGGATCAGGATCATGACGGGCTGTTTGAGGAGATCAGACGGGCCGGCGCGAGCATTTGCAGGATAAAACCCGTCCGGGTCGGTTCCGTGCTGCTGGGCAAGAAGGACATGGGCGACATCGGGATCTGCCCGATCTGCCGCGACGCCTATCCCGCGAGCGACGGGGGCATCTGCAGAAAATGCCAGGGCGAATCGCCGTTTGTGGAAGAAGCTGATGACGACGCTCCATCAGAGGGTCCGCCTCTCAAAGCCGTTCCGGTGGAGGACGCCGTTGGAAAAGCGGCCCTCCACGACATGACGCGAATCGTGCCGGAGAAGAGCAAGGGGCCTGAATTGAAAAAAGGCGACGCCATCGGCGTCGGCGATATCTGCCGGCTCCAGCAGATGGGGCGAAACCGGATTTATACGGTTGAAGACAACGATCCGGGCCCCGAGTGGCTCCACGAGGACGAGGCGGTCCTGGCATTTGCCGAGGCCATGGCCGGTGAGGGCATCGAATATGCGCTCCCGCCCAAG
>JAFDKD010000490.1 GCA_019307165.1 Deltaproteobacteria bacterium
AAAAAAAAAACAGTTTTGTTTCTCCAGATGGGTGGTCGCCGAATTGATATCCGGATCAGTCATATCCATATAAATAGTTATAGATTCAATTTTTTTCTGACACAATTGCTTAATTCTGTTGTTTACTTTTCGAATGAAGTCTGTTCCACATTTGCCGATCGTTATGTTAGCCAGCTGAAGACGGTAATTGACGTCACATTCCAGGTGAGAATGCCCATCTGCAAAATCGGTGTGATTGTCCGTTCCATGAGGCGCAGGTTCTACCGCAATGCCCAGCCGCCGAAAAATCCGTTCAATGAACTCGCGATGAGATGGCGGAAAATAGATCTTCATCGGCGGCGTTTCGACCATTTGCCGATAGTACAGTACAAGGGTCTCCCTCTGGTTAAGCTGCCTTTCCATACCGCTAAATTGCTTTGGAGGAGAATGGCCGACCAGTAATCCGCAGGGGATGAACTCGAATTTCTTGAGCGACCTTTGAGAAAAGGTATGGGTTGTCACAGCCTTCGCATAAATACCCTTGATCTGCTTTTTGCGGGAGTACTCCAGCATAAATGTGGTCAAGGCGCTCTGACAACCCATGCCTCGAAATATGGGCTTGGTAAAACCCATTCCGATTTCAGGAATGCCATGTTTGCGGCCCTGAAACTCAAGGGCCGAGTGGGCCATCACCTCCTGATCGGCCTCGCTCACCGCTACCCCGGAGTGCAGGTCCCCTGTGCGGGTCATCTCAACCAGCCGATCGGGATAATAGACATTTTCCATGACATATGTATAGCCGTATGTGCGATAGGCGCACTGAGCCACCTCGATGGCCTGGTCCGGCTGCAGAAGTTGAATTTGAAAAGGGATCTTTTCTCTGGATTTTTCTATTTTGAGTGGGGCTTCATCAAAGCTCTCAAGGCGCTCTGAGGGAAGAAAGTCTTCGATATGTTTCTGTTGTATGAATTTGGTGAGTATTATTTCTTTTCCTTCGCGACCCAGATTGTTCAAGACCATCTTGTCCACAAAGCTTTTCATCAATCTGAGGCCCAGTCCCGGCCCGGAGATGTCATGCGGATCCGCCCCCGGTTCGAACCCTTTGACCTGTCTCGGATCGAAGGGCAAACCCTTGTCCCGCACCCTGACGGTAAGCGCTATCGGCGTATGTTCGCATACGATTTCAAAGGTGGCGTCTTCACTGGGCAAAAAAGCATGTTCGACAACATTGGTGATTGCCTCTTCAACAGCCAGCTGGAGAAAATCGATATCCTTGGAATGCAGGCCCGCTCTCTTTGCCAGTTCTCGGATAAAGCACTGTATGGCAGACAGATGGTCGATCGTGACCGGTAAAATCATTCTGATATTTTCGCTTTTCTTCACTATTCTCTCCGTCTTCCAGCCCATTTACGATTACCCATCCGTCCGGGAAGACCCCTTCTCCTGCCCGATAACCCTATCCGCCCTTTCCAGGATACCCTCGGGTATCCTGAACCCATGCCTGGCGGCCATCTCCGCATTGATGACCAGAGCGATCTCCCGGGTCTGATAAATGGGAAGATCGGCCGTGTTTTCGCCATTCAGGACACGGGCCAGATAGATCCCCCCATCATAACCGGTCTGGTAGGTGTCCGGGCCCAGGTACACAAAGGCGTCCTGTATCTGTTCGGAATCCACGGTAAAGACAGGAATGTTGCGCCGGTTGGCGACCTTCACGAAGCTGGCGAAACTGACACTCAGGGTATTGTCCCCCGAATTCAGAAAAACCCGGGCGCCCCTGCTGACCAGCGATTTGGCGGCGTCCAGAACCTCGGCGGGACCGGTGACCGTGGCCTCGATGATCTCCAGGCCGATCTTAACCGCATGGGGCCGCACTTTGGACAGAACCGCCTCCGAATTGGCCTCTGAGCTGTTCCATACAATGCCCACCGTTTTCCTGTCCGGGAACATCTCTTTGATCAGGTCCAACATCTGTTCAATGGGCGGAAAGCAGCTGACCCCGGTCATGTTGGGAAGATGATCCGTGGGTGTCCGGGCCGCTCCGATACGGTAGGGATCGTAGATATAGGTGAAAACCACTTTTATGTGCGGATTCTTCCCGGCAAGGTGCACGGTCGATTGTACGCAGGGGGTGGACAGGGGAACAATGATATCCACCTTCCTCCGGATAAAATCATGAATAATGGCATTGATCATTGAAAAATCGGCCTGGGCATTTTTATAAATGATCTTCACATTCTTCCCGTCCTCGTACCCCTTGTCTGCAAGGGCATCCAGGATGCCTTTCTTGCACACCTCCACGTTGGGTTCCAGGGCGAACTGGACCAGGCCGATGATGCTTGCCTTTGAAGGACCCGAGGCCCCCGGCATGTAGGCCTTCACAATGACCAACCCAATGAGAATGGCCCCGATCCCTGCAAGCGCCAAGACGATCCGTCTTGAAAAAAAAGCCGAAAGTCTCGCAAGCAGCGGGCCTCTCGTTTTTGGACCGGCGGTGATCATTTTTGAAACAATCAACGTAACAAGCACAAAGGCGGCTGTCAGCAGTTTCAGATCGAGGGGATTCATGCCCGCGTACAGGGCCACGGCAATCATCTGTCTGAAAATCACCGACCCCAGGATCACGCTCAGGACAATCGCATACATGGAGCGCATTCTCAAAACGGACTCGCCGATAATCACCGCGGCAAGCCCGATGACGATGGTTCCGATCCCCATACCGATGTCGGCAAACCCCTGATACTGGGCGACGAGACCGCCGGACACCCCTACCAGGCCGTTTGCCAGGGCCACGCCGAGTACCGTCATCCGGCCCACGTTGACCCCGGCTGCGGCGGCCATGTCCGGATTTTCCCCGGTTACCCGCATACTGATCCCCATGTCGGTCCTGAAAAAAAGCGACGTGATCCACCAGAACAGACTCATGACCGCGAGAAGGACGAGACTGGTCCACACCTCATCGTGAAGGCCGGGATTGACTCTCTGGATATAGGTAAACAGGGTGGTCTGGTCGAGGAGGGGTATGTTGGACCGGCCCATGACATGGAGATTGATGGAATAAAGACCGGTCATGACCAGTATCCCGGCCAACAGACCGTTGATCTTCATGCGGGTATGGATCAGGGCTGTAATGCTCCCGGCTGCGGCGCCCGCCCCAAATGCCGCAAAGAGCGCCACAAACGGGTTTAGCCCCGATACCATAAGAATGGCCGTCACGGCCGCGCCGGTGGTGAAGCTGCCATCCACCGTGATATCCGGAAAATCATGAATGCGGAAGGTGATAAACACCCCCATGGTCATGAAGGCGTAAAGAAATCCGAGGTTTAGGGCGCCGATCCAAAGTTCCATTATTCGCAATCACCTATCGCTTTTTGACAGTCGGAGGCTAGCACAGAGGACGGGCTTTTTGAAGCGCGATTTTTGGGTAAGGTTCTAATGGTATGGCCTGAAGTGATCGAGGGATCGGCCCGTAGACATGTGTTTAAGAAGCGCGCCTGACATCTTTCAGCATTGTGAAAAATTGAGGTTATCCCATCGTTGCAACTAAAAGGATTAAGCTGCAGCTTCGTTAGGAATCTCCCAACCCGGAAAAACGAGAACACCGGGGTGTACCTTTAGCGCTCCGGCCAGGATCTTGGCACGCTCAACCCCGAGCCGGACACGGTCATTTTCGATTGCCGATATGGTT
>JAFDKD010000491.1 GCA_019307165.1 Deltaproteobacteria bacterium
CGGGCAAAACCGTCAGGCGCAACACATTCCTGCCGGAGCAGGCGGTATTTCCGAAATGAAATAAGGGCGCAAGGCACAGGGCTCAGGGCACAGGGCCGGAGGCTGGTAGGGTAAAGATTCGGGTCCATAGGAGCCGGCTTTGAGGCCGCCCCCATATAGGGGGCCTTGCAACAACTAAGTCCTGTAAGTGATGCACCCATTAGGTGTCGGGTGTCAGGTGTCAGGAAAGGATTTATTTTAAGCAAACGCTGGAAAATCAAGTGGGGGCAATTTCAGCAACACACAGCGGCGTCGAAGTCTATTATTCGTACTCATATGTAACTTCGTAGGGTTCAATGGAATAAAGCAAACAGATATGTTGGCTTGGAAAATCACCGGAATCATCGCCACCGCGGCTATTATCCTGTCGATGCCCCTCTATGCCCTGAGGGTCGATCGCCACGGGGCTTCTCCACCTGGTGTAAAGCCCGCACCCCGGTTCGTAGGCAGCGGGAAATGCCAATCGTGCCATAACCGTGAATACGACTTATGGAAGGGGTCCCATCACGAACGGGCCATGGCCCCGGCATCGGACGAAACGGTGCTGGGCGATTTCAATGATGCGGTGTTCACACATTTCGGGACGGAATCGCGCTTTTACAAAAAGGACGGCCGCTTTTTCGTCCGCACCTCCGGTCCCGGGGGCCGGATGGGCGAACACGAAATCACCCACACCTTTGGATGGTATCCCCTGCAGCAGTACCTGGTTCCGTTTCCCGGGGGCCGCTTCCAGTGCCTGCCCATTGCCTGGGACGTGGAAAAAGGGAAATGGTATCATCTTTACCCCGATGATCCCATAGACCCCGGGGACTGGCTCTATTGGACCAATGCCGGGCAGAACTGGAACGGCATGTGTGCTGAATGCCACTCCACGAACCTGCGAAAAAATTTCGATCTCCACACGAATACGTACGATACCCGGTGGTCGGAAATCAGCGTGGGGTGCGAGGCCTGTCACGGTCCGGGATCAAGGCATGTGGCCTGGGCCGAGCTTCCGGACATGGCCCGGCCCGAGACGGACAATTTCGACCTTGCCGTCAAGACTTCCGCACTCACGTCGCGGAGCCACGTGGAACTGTGCGCCCCGTGCCATTCACGCCGGGCGGCCCTGGGCGACTATACCCACACGGAACCGGACCTGCTGGACAGCATGCTTCCCACCCTTCTCGAAGAAGGGCGCTATTTTCCGGACGGGCAGATCCTGGACGAGGTGTACGTATACGGGTCCTTTGTCCAGAGCAAGATGTATCACCGGGACGTGCGCTGCAGCGACTGCCACGAGGTCCACAGCGCCAAACGGATAAAAGAGGGAAACAACCTTTGCCTGCAGTGCCACCGGGCCGACGAATACGACACGAAGGCGCATCACTTTCACAAAACGAGGGCCGAAAAGGGCGAACCCATCAGATCGGATGAAGGTGACGTCCTTTACGAGGTGGGGACGGGCGCCGATTGTACGCAGTGCCATATGCCGGGCCGCGTGTACATGGGCATCGATTACCGCCCCGATCACAGTTTCCGTATCCCGCGGCCCGATCTCGATGAAAAGCTGGGGACGCCGGATGCGTGCAGCCGCTGCCATGTGAACCAGTCGGTTCAGTGGTGCAACGAAGCCGTCGGCAAATGGTACGGTCCGGGGCGGCGCCCCCACTACGGCGCCATTCTGGCGGCCGGACGGCAACGCGACCCGGAGGCCGGGGACCTGCTGGTCCGTCTGGCGGGGGACAGCCTCTACCCGGTCATTGTCCGCGCCACGGCCTTGTCCCTGCTTGAACCATATGCCGGGGAAACCGTTCAAAACGTTTTTACCAGAGCCCTCATGGATGAGGAGGCCCTGATACGCAGGACAGCCCTGGCCCATTTGCATCCGTCCGCCCCAGGGGAGGAAGCCAAACGCATTGCACCCCTGCTCTACGACCCTGTAAAAGCGGTGCGCACCGAAGCCGCCCACAGGTTGGCCGGGCCGCCTTCCGAGTACCTCACCCCTCACCAGCAACACGTTTATACGGCGGCGTTGCGGGAATTTGAAACGACCATGGCATATTCGGCCGATTTTGCATTCGGCCGATTCAACCTGGCTAATCTGAATGTCTCCCTGGGCAGAGAAGAGGAGGCCGTCAAGAACTACCTTGCGGCCATTGCCATTGACGACCTGTTCTACCCGGCCAAGGTCAACCTGGCCATGCTTTACAATGGGCAAGGCGAAAAGGCCCGGGCCGAAGCGCTTTTGCGTGAGGTGGCCGCCTCCCATCCCGATCTGTACGATGCCGCCTATTCCCTGGGCCTGCTGCTTGCGGAAAGAGAGAAATACGAGGAAGCGGTGCATTATCTCGAAAGGGCGGCCAAAGGCATGCCCCGGCATGCCCGGGCCCATTACAATCTGGGACTGCTCCGGCAGTATCTGGGAAATGACGCAGGGGCCGAGATATCGCTCAGGCAAGCCCTGGAGGTGGAGCCCGCAAGCATGGATTTCCTGTATGCCCTGGCCGATTTCTACTTGAAACGGGGGCGTCTTGAGCAAGCGGAAGCAGTCGGTAAAATGATGATCGAAAAGCACCCTCAAAACAAACTCGGTTATGAGATACTGAAATACGCCAGGGGCAAGCGCCGGCCTTGATTCACCATCAAGGCGCCATGTGCCTGTTCTGAATAGTGGATCATTTCAATGATCGGCCGGTTAATTGCCATTGGCCGATTCATATCGGTTGTAGGGCGGCATTTTATATACCGCCGCAAGGCAATCGCGGCCTGCCGGTTTCTTGGTGAGGTGTAAATACGCCTAAAAGACGGCGTACAAGCTCCCCCCTTCTACGGTGTAAGGCGGCTCACAGAACTGCCTTCCATATTGAAAAATCAAGAAACAGATAATTTCATGGGCACCCCACTTTCCAGCCCGGAAAATATCCCCGTGAAACAGCGCTCGTGAGAACGATTTCTTTGCACAGGAAAATGTGCAAGCGCACATTTTTCGGTGGGCCGGACCGCTTCCATTGAAGGCGGGTTTAAAGTTTTTTCTTTTGCATGAAACGAGGCATCGATTTGGATGTCGCTCAAGGCTTTTCAATTGTATTCCAAAAAGGTGCCCGACATTTTCGTTCCGATTTCCTACCAGCTGGCATGGTTGACATATGCTGAGTGGTTATGATTGCCAAACCATAGCATAATATATCACGTTAAATCAATGACTTATGGTTCTGGCACGCAGGCAAAGGTTTCCAAGAGCCCCATTCTCGTGCTATTATCTCAATGTATTACAACTTGACGTGACGCTGGTCTACATATGGGAAAATGCCATGAAAAAGTCTATCCAATGACCAGCAAGGAGTTTTAAAATGCAAGACTATGAAATAGAAGAAGCTGCTAAAATACTTAATGAGTGGAATCCTTTGGGTGATGATGCAAATAAAATAAAAGATCTCGATGGTTACAGAACGGAAGCTACCGACATAATATTTCATTTAAGCATTAGTAAAAACAGAGCTAATGTTGAAAATATTGTTATGGAAATCCTAAATCAAGCATTCGATCTATCATTAACAAAATCAGAGTGTGTTGGCCCAACGCAAAAGATTCTGGCTATTGTGAATAAAAGCTGATTGAGATTTTTGTGTGTGGGGAGCGGGACGTT
>JAFDKD010000492.1 GCA_019307165.1 Deltaproteobacteria bacterium
CAGAACCTGAGCGAATACAAAAAGAGTATTTTCAAGCTCCCTCTTGTTCTTCAATACAACAAAAGAGATCTCAATGGAAACGGCATACCCATTCTCCCCGTCATGACACTGGAAAAAGACCTGAACTCTCAACTCCGGGTGCCGTATATCGAAGCCAGCGCCACCCGGGGCGAGGGGGTGGGCGAGACCCTGAAGGCCTGCGTGAAGTTGACGCTGGCTTCACTTCAACAACAGATGAACTGGATGAAGGGACAAACGGGCCATGGCGAAAAGCGCTCTTAAGGGAGACGTGCAGTTCATCAGCGTGCCGGAGGTCCTTCAACTCCTGGGGGGAAACGGCGCTACCGGAGAACTGCGTCTGGGGACCGATACGGAAGAAATCGGTACCATTTATGTAAGGGACGGCAATCCGATCGACGCAACCCGGGGAACAAAAAAAGGCGTGGAGGCGCTTTACTCGCTGGTCGCATCGGAAAAGGGGGGCTTTGAATTCCTGCCCAAGGCGGTTCGGCGAAAGGACATTGTTAAAAAAGGCCGGATGGAGGTGATTCTCGACGCATTGAGGATGGTGGACGAAGGGCGGCCCGAGGCGTCTCCCGCCGGAGGGAAGCCGAGAGACCCTGCCTCGGCATCCGATCTGCCGGTGATCAGGGGACCCATGGCCAGCTATCTCTATGTGGTTGAGCACGAAGAATTCTCCGACGGCCAACGCATTGTTTCGGAAGGCAAATATGGTCAATGGCTGTGGGTCATTTTAGAGGGCGTCGTCGATATTACCAAAGAAACCCCCAAAGGCCCGCTCACGCTGCTGCGACTTGGCGAAGGCGCCATCATAGGCAATATTACGGGTTTTTCATTGGAAAAGAGCATGCGCAATTCCACTGCATCGGCCGTGGGTAATGCCCACCTCGGCGTGCTCAATTACCAGCTGCTATCGAACGAGTTCGCGCTTATGTCCGGGGAGATGAAACAATTTCTCATCAGCCTTGACGGCCGTTTGAGGCAACTGACCGATCTCGCCGCCCAATATTACGGCAATACCATTCGCCCCAAGGCATATGTCGCCGGGAAAACGCTTCTGCTTAAACAGAATAGCCTGGCAAAGGGGCTTTTCAAGATAACGCAGGGGGAGGCGTCGGTGGTCCGCGGCAAACGCAAGCAAATCCTTCCTTTGGCTCTGCTTGGTCCCGGAGATTATTACGGTCGCGTGCCTTTTTTACAGATCGGCCACGAGCCGGACGGCGCCTCGGTTATGGCTTCTAAGGACTTGAGGGCGACGCAAGTGGATTCGAATCGATTTCTGGAGGAATATGACGGGCTTTCCGCCATGTTCAAAGCCATGATCTCGCATGTAGCGAACGCGATCTCTTTCTTGACCGATCAGGCTGAACTTTATAGAGCAGGGGGTCTTTGACAGATGAACGGAAAGGAAAAAAGAGAATTTCCAAGAATCGATTCAAAAAATCTCGTTTCCTATGTATGCCTTGACGATAAAGGTCAAACGCTCTCTCAGGGCATGGGGCGCACATTGAACGTCAATGAAACGGGCATATTACTGGAGACCATCAACCCTATCGATAAAACCTGTGTCATGTCTCTTGCCATCGGGCTCAAGGACGATGTGATCAACATCGAGGGCGACATCGTTCACCAAAGGCCCGGTGAAGGCGGCTGGTACCGGTCCGGGATCAAATTTCACGAAATGGATGACGCCCACCTGACGTCCCTCAAGATTTTTGTTGCCGCATTCAATGCGTCCATATCGGCGGACTGACGTTCGGAGATCCTGCGGGCCCTCTCGTGAAAATCCATGGAAATAACACCTCGCATATACACGGTAGGCGGCGGTTCGCTCACATCCCCTCAGGACGCGGCGATCTATCTAATCCGCACGGACGAACAAGCGGCCCTGGTCGATGCCGGTACCGGCGACGGGTTAGGGCGACTTATAGAAAACATCAGGGACTGCGGCGTTCAACCCGAACAGATTGAATATCTCCTGGTCACCCACTGTCATTTCGACCACACCGGCGGGCTCAAGGCCCTGCGAGACCTGACCGGCGCCACGGTCGTTGCTCATGATCTGGAAGCGCCCTTTATTGAAGAAGGCAACGACACGGTCACGGCCGCCAAATGGTACGGCACAACCATGACGCCCTGCCCCGTGGATCTCAGGATATCGGGCGACAGGCAGGACGTCATGCTGGGTGACCGTACCATACAAGCGATTCATGTACCCGGGCACTCGCCCGGATCGATAGTTTACATGATGGAATCCAGCGGGAAGCGCGTGCTGTTCGGCCAGGACGTGCACGGCCCCCTGGACCCCGGCCTGCTTTCCGACAGGGCCGACTACCAGGAATCCCTCCAATTGATGCTTTCCCTGAACGCGGACATTTTATGCGAGGGGCACTTCGGCGTATATCACGGAAAAGAAGAGGTCGCCGCTTTTATCCGGTCGTTTATGGAATAGGACTTCGCGTCAACCGGCGGAAAGCGTCGCCTGCATTCGCCGCTTCAAGACCCACACCGGAATGGCGAGAAACACGCATATTCCCAATGCGATCCCCAATTCCGGAGCCACATCGCTCAGGCCGGCGCCCTTTATGGTCAACTCAAAAATGGGGTTGATCAACCAGTAGGTGGGAAAGATCTTGGCGATCCACTGCGGCCAATCAGGAAAGATGTAAAAGATGACCGGGGCCAGCAGAAAGACGTTCAATGTCTTCATAAGCGTAAAAAGGGCCTTGATGTCTTTGGCAACCGTTCCATAAATCAGGCCGAATTCCGCCGACATCACGCCCGCCACAACGAGGGCGATTACCAGGGCTGCCGGCCGCGGGCCGAGAGCGCCGTTCAGCAGAAGGGTGACATAGGCCATCAGTACGGCCAGGATTATTCCCAGACCCGCTTTGGCGGCCAACACTTCCGACAACCTGACCGGCGTAATTAAAACCGCCCCGAGGGTCCTGTTTTCTCTTTCCTCAACCAGACCGAAAGCGGGTACAAAAAGACCAGCGATAAGTAGAGCGAACAATACCATCATGGGCACCAGCCGGGTGGTCAAGGACAGCGCCTCCGCATCACCCAGGGTATTGATTTCCACCTCGACAGGTGATGTGTTCCCGTTTACCCGGCGTAAGGCATCGAGCGTTGTCACCGCCAGAACGATGCGATTGGAGGCCAGACTCTCCCCGCCGATGTAAAATTCCAGCAAAGGCTTCCGGCCCGAGCGCATAGCCGTATCGAACCCGGCCTTCAAGACCAGGCCGGCGTCCAGATCATTTCCTTCCACCCGACGTTTCAAATCCGGAACGGATTTGAGCAATGTCACATCGATGCCTTCCGCATGTGACATCAGGTCGGTGATCCCGGAACTGCCCTGGTCCACGATGCCCAGTCGCGCCCTTGGCTCGAACAAACCGCCGAACACGCCCTGCAAGACCAGGGTAATCACCACCGGGTAAATCAGGGCCCACATGAAAATGGGCGACCGGGGCCCCAATCTCAAATCCTTACGCAGGATCTTCAAGGCGCGAATGATGCTCACAGTGCCTCCACTTTCTTCTTGAGAACCAACAATCCCGAACCCAGGATGACTGCATCCCAGACGGCAACAAGGACCAGATACCGCGCCGATTCACTCCAGCCCTTCCCATAAAGTCCCAAAAAAGTCCTTTCCAGCCGACCCGGTGATCATCCCGATGCCAGCAACCATCATCGCGCCCAATAGGACAAAGGAAAGCAACAACAGGAAATCCTCGCCCAAGGCATTCACGGCCAGTAGTAATATCAAGGCCTGAATAAAAGCCAGGAGCGTGCCGAGTATGGTTTTCGCCGCCAGAACATCCCCGATCCGGGCAGGGGTGACCAGAACGGCGGTGACGGTTCTTGCCTTGACCTCGCCCGCGATAAGTGATGCCAGGGCCAGCGACTCGACCATTAGGACGAAGAAGACCAGCATCGGCATCATTTTGTCTCTGTAGGGAACCTGGTTGCCCATCCGATCTTCACCCAGAATCATGGTCTGTTCATCGGGCTCGGTGACCGGCAAACCGTCTCCCAGAATCATATAGGCAATCTCATGCACCAGGCCCGACACGGCGCGGCCGATTTCCTTTGGAACCCCGGCCTCGGCATATATCCGGACAACCGTCTTTTCGCGGCGCAGGGTCTTTGACAAAAAATCATCAGGAAAATCGATCCCGATTTGAACCTCCTTTCCCTTTCCTCCCTCTCCGGCAACGGCCGCCTTCAACCGCTCGGACGATTCGAACCACACCACCTCCAGGCCTTTCTCATCCCCTCCGGCAATCTCGCGCAACGCCGTATCCAGACCGCTCTGGCGTATGCCCACCGTGATGGTTTCGTCAACCGTACCCGGCAGCAGCCAGAAGATGACCGCATACATCACCAGCCCAAGGACCGACAGGAGGATCCACAACCTGTCTCTCATGAACTCGGCCAAGTCCTTTTTCATGATGACGCCGACAATCTTCATGCGGGCGGCCAAGCCAGTCATTCTCTGAGCCCCCGGCCGGTCATCTGAACAAAGATGTCTTCCAACGTGGCCTCTTCGGTATGGATCGTTAAAATACCTTCGGTGTCCACCGCGGATTTGAGCTGTTCGCCGGTTGAGGACTCATCCAGAGGCACAATTCGCTCCTTCACAACACCGTTATGCATCAAACGCACCCTTACCGACCGCTTGCCGTGTTTCAGTTTCAAGTTTTCCGGCGTGTCCATGACGTGAATTCTGCCCTCATTCAGAAACACCACCCGGTCGGACAGCTCATCCGCCTCGTGCATGTCGTGGGTGGTCAGAAGAACGGCAGCGCCTTTTCCGGCCTCCGCTTTGATGATGGCTCTGATCGCCTGTGATGACACCGGATCCAGTCCGTTCGTGGGTTCGTCGAGGAAAAGCACTCTCGGTGAGTTGATCAGACTGCGTGCCACCATGAGCCGCTGTTGCATGCCTTTGGAATAATTCTTGACGCGATCCCCGGCCCGTTCCCCCAAGCCGACCATGCGCAACAGGCCCTTTATATCGAAATGCTTTATACCGAACAGACCGGCGAAGAAAGAGAGGTTCTCAACAGCGGTCATGTTCAAATAAAGGTTTTTTTCCTCTAATCAGACCCCGATCACCGCCTGGACCTCGGGATTATCCTGTTTGACTTCCTTTCCCAGGATGAAGGCCCGGCCGGTGCGGGGCGTCAGTTGGCCGGTCAGCACCTTTATGGTCGTTGACTTGCCGGCCCCGTTGGGGCCCAGTAGTCCCAGTATTTCCCCCGGGGCCACTTCGAAAGAGATATCCTTGACCGCTTCCGTGTCACGGTAGGCGTAACTTATACCCTCGGCTTTAACGGCAGGTGGTGCCATATGTCCCCCATTGATCCGCTCATGTGGCGCATCCTACCAAATTCCGGCGCAGAATTCCTCCTTCTGATGCGCTGACCGAAAAGGACGCCGCTCACCCTTCGCCAAGCTCAGGGCGAGCGGCACACAAGCCCGCATGTGACAGTACTAGCGAACCGACCTTTATCCCAGAAAAAACACAAGCATAACCTCAGTGGCGGCGCCGTTTCCGGGTTTGGAAAACCGGAACGTTTCCAGTATCTGAATCATGCACCGGAGCGTCGCATCGACCTTGGCCGGGCCTTTTATCATGGCAACGCGGATGACCTCGCCGCCGGGATGGACGGTCAGACTGAAGGTCACCCGACCGGACCCACCGCAGCGCTTCAAGGCATGCATCGCCTTCTCCACAACGGCCCGCACGTCATCCTCGGACAGACCCCCGGTGCACGAGACGCTCTCCAGTTTGAGCATAGTCTTCTTGCCCTCCTGCACGGCCATGGGTTCTGTGACGGCGCCCTTTTCCTCCCTATCCCGGACAACA
>JAFDKD010000493.1 GCA_019307165.1 Deltaproteobacteria bacterium
CAATAAAATCTACGCCCTTACAGAGGAAAATCTTCATGCGGATTGGATATCCGAAAACAATACATATAACAATACACACAAGAGGTGAGAGATGGTGTGGTTGAAATGGTTGCCCTGGAGATTTATCGTTCGCCGCGTTGCCAAGGCCCACGGGTTTCTTGACCCGATCGCCTTGCTGGCCCATCTCCATCGATTTGCCCAGCCTTCAGAGGTTCATGAGCCGATCGAGTTGTTGCGTGCCGGAATGGTGCTTCATGCACGGGGCCTTATTAACAGCCGTGTCATCCAGCACAACCTGGATTGGGTATGGCCCTACTGGATCGAGCGTCAATTTGACCCCAGGGACAACGCATTTGTCCCGCGGGCTTTTTCCATCACCCACATCAATCTTACCTTTCGCAACTGGACGGCCATGGGTTTGCCCGACTGTTCGGAATTACCCATCGTGGATCCTCGGGGTTTGGTCACCCCCTTTTTTGATGAGTGGTCACTTGATGCCTGGATTATGACTGAAGATGGCCGCTTTTTGCTCCCTTCTCGTTGCAAATCTTGTAATCAGCGGCTTGATATTGACAATACCCTTGCCATCACCACCGAAACACGGCAGGAAAATCTTTCTCTAATCACTCATGCGGATGTTCAACCAGAATCCGGCACACCAATCTGCCAGGTAAAACTTGAAGCCTGTGCGGACACTGATGCCTGGGCCGTTGTAGCGCTTCGTCCATACAATCCGGAAGGGATCAGCTTTATCCACCAGGTCGTCCTATCGCCCGACCGGACGACCTGGAATATCGACGGATGTCGCAATATCGAATTTAGCGCTCCGGCCGACCGGCACCAAGTTTCTCATTATCGCACCGGAGATGTTTATATCCATTTACGCGATTTCGATGAGAAAAGCCAGGTTAAATGCGGCGTGGGCATGGCCACCGCGGCAGCGCTCTTCAAGCTCGAACCTGATAAACTCCGGGAAATTACCGTGAAAGTCCCCCTAAATAGTGGCGACTCGCAACCACATCTCACAAGTGCACCCTGGCATGAAATCATGAGAAACCACTGTGAACTCCATATTCCTGATGAAGATTTTCAGTTCCTGTATGACGTGGCTTTAAGAACGCTGGTACTCAACTCGCCCGGTGATGTCTACCCGGGTCCTTATACTTACAAACGATTCTGGTTTCGTGACGCGGCCTTTATCATTTACGCCTTGCTTTGTGCCGGTTTCATTGATCGCGCTGAGCGTGCACTCGACCGCTTTCCTGCCCGCCAGAATGCTTTTGGATTTTTTCACTCCCAGGACGGGGAATGGGATTCCAATGGAGAGGCCCTATGGATCATGTGCCGGTTTTGCCGGCTTACCGGCCGTCCGCCCAAGGGTAAGTGGTGGAAATCCATCCGTCGTGGCGCCCGCTGGATCTCTAAGAAACGCCTGTCAGACGACCAAAACTCTATGCATTCGGGTTTATTGCCCGCGGGTTTCAGCGCCGAGCATCTTGGTCCTAATGACTACTATTACTGGGACGACTTTTGGGGGGTCGCCGGTTTGCGGGCCGCCGCCTATCTTGCAGAATCTATTGGCGATAATAAAGCAAAAGAGGAATTTCTTCACGAGACGGAAACATTCTCGGCAGCGGTCGATCACAGCTTGAGCAAAGTGGCCAGGCGCCTTGGTCGGCCTGCGATGCCCGCTTCTCCTTACCGGCGGCTTGATTCCGGAGCAATCGGGTCCCTGGCTGCGGGCTATCCGCTCCGACTTTACCCGCCGGATGATCCCCGCTTGCTTGATACAGTCGACTTCCTCCTTGCCAATTGTTTTGTTGATGGGGGGTTCTTTCAGGAAATGACCCATTCCGGGATTAACGCTTACCTGACAATGCATGTGGCTCAGATTTTGCTTCGTGCCGGCAATCCGCGTTATTTTGATCTAATGGCCTCGGTTGCGGAAATGGCCTCGTCCACGGGTCAGTGGCCCGAGGCGATTCACCCACATACCGGGGGCGGATGCATGGGTGATGGCCAGCACGTTTGGGCGTCGGCAGAATGGGTAATTATGATAAGAAATTGTTTTGTCCGGGAAGAAGGAAATTCCCTGATCCTGGCTTCCGGGATTCCCCATCACTGGCTCAGGGGGAGGTCTACCCTCCACTTTGGCCCGGCACCGACTTCCTTTGGAACGTTTTCGCTCTCCATAGAACCGGAAAAGGACAGGATCATTATTTCATGGCAGGGGGCGTGGCATGCCGGGATGCCTCGTATCGAAGTACGCGTTCCCGGGTTTCATCCAGTTATTGCCAAACCGGACCAACATTCCATTAAACTCAATCGGAGGTCTGTGGCATGAACATTCTCATGATGACGAATACGTTTACCCCCCATGTCGGCGGCGTGGCCCGGTCGGTCAAAGCCTTCACTATCGAGTATCGCAAGCGTGGCCACCGGGTGCTGGTCGTAGCTCCGGAGTATGAAAACATGCCGGAAAGCGAAGTGGACGTGATCCGCATCCCGGCTATACAGCGCTTCAATGGCAGTGATTTTTCGGTCGTGATATCGACTCCGGGATATCTCACAGAGGCTATCGAGAAATTTAAACCCGATATCGTCCACTCCCATTATCCTTTTCTGATTGGTGGGACTGCGCTTCGCATAGCCAGGACCCACGAGCTTCCGCTTGTTTTCACTCACCACACCATGTATGAAGAATATACCCACTACGTTCCGGGCGATTCAAAAACCCTCAAGCGTTTCGTTATCAAGCTCTCGACCAGCTACAGCAATCTCTGTGATCAGGTCTTTGCCCCGAGTGAAAGTGTCGCTTCGGTGCTCGGTGATAGAGGGGTCTTTGTCCCGATAGATGTTGTTCCCACCGGGGTTAACCTCGAAAAATTTGTCCGTGGCAACGGTCCGGGCTTTCGGGCGGCCATGGACATTCCCGAAGATGCCATTGTAGTTGGCCATGTGGGCCGGCTTGCCCAGGAAAAGAATATAGAATTTTTGGTCAAAGCCCTTGTTGAATACTTTAAAAGTGAGAGCCGCGCCCATTTTTTAGTTGTAGGTGGCGGCCCGTCTTCCAAGGCAATTCGGACAATTTTCTCCAGGGAGAATATGGCCGGGCGTTTACATATCGCCGGCGTTCTTGATCACCCCTTGCTTGCGAGTGCCTACCGCGCCATGGACGTGTTCGTATTTGCCTCAAAAAGCGAGACCCAGGGCATGGTTTTGACCGAAGCCATGGCAGCCGGGGTTCCGGTAGTGGCCCTGGATGCGCCCGGACCTCGAGAGATTGTAGTGGATAAACTCAACGGCAGGCTTTTATATTCCGAAACAGTAGAGGAATTTTCATCCGCCTTACAGTGGGTTATCTCACTTTCCTTTGAACAAATGCAGCAACTCAAACAGGTTGCCGAAAATACCGCCGCAGAATTTACCATGGAACGCTCGGCAAATAGAGCTCTTGCCCTTTACAAGAATATCATGGGAAATGAATTCGTTCATAAGCATGGGGAGTACAATGCATGGACTGGTACGCTGAGACTGATTAAGACCGAGTGGAACGTCCTTAAGGCTGTGGCAGATGCGACCGGTGCTGCATTCAATGTTCCCGATCAGGAAGGCAAGAGCAAACCATGATCTACCGCCTCGAAGTGCTTCTACGAAAGG
>JAFDKD010000494.1 GCA_019307165.1 Deltaproteobacteria bacterium
CTTTTTGTTTACCGCAATTCGTCGTTCGAATGTCGGCCGTCAGCACAAGTCGAGTCTACCACACATCAATACCCCTTGGTTTCTACAACCCGATGTCTTCCAGGGCATCGGAGGCCAGCCCGACCAGGTGGGGCACGTCCTGGTCCATGTGGGCGAAACGCTCGTCATCGGTCTGACCCCTGGCGTAACGGATGTAGATCTGCTGGACCACGACGGCCGTCTTCCAAAGGGCGAACGCTTCATACCACTTGGCCAGTTCGACTTCGACGCCGGTTAATTCGGAATACCGCCGGACCATGTCGATGCGGCGCGGCATTTTGGTCAGATCGGGATTCTCCTTGCGGTTTCGAAGGCAATCATCATCGTGCTCGGGCCAGTAGTTCAACAGGGTGCCCAGATCGATCAGCGGATCGCCCACTGTAGTCATATCCCAGTCGAAAAACGATTTGATTCGGTCCGGATCGGCCGGATCGAACTGGCAGTTGTGCAGTCCTAAATCATTGTGCACCAGGCTGATGCGCGAGGGTTCCGGAATCGATCGCTCCAGACGTTGATGAACCTGGTCGAACAGGGCCAGATCATCCTCCTTGGCCAGATGCCACCGTTTATTCCAACCCGATACCTGCCGCTGGACAAAACCATCAGGTTTTCCCAGGTCCATCAATCCCATCTCGCCCGGGTCCAGGCTGTGAAACTCGGCCATGGCCTCGATCAGGGCCATGCTGACCCGACGTTCCACCTCCGGGTGGTGAACCAATTCATCCGGCATCGGTCCATCGATGACCACGCCGGTCCGTCGTTCCATGATGAAAAACGGGGCCCCGGCCACACTCTCGTCTTCACAGAACAGATAGGCTCGGGGAGCACGGTCGAAATAACGCCATAAGCAGGAGAGTACATTGTACTCCCGGGCCATATCGTGCCCCCCGGGGGCCAACGGCCCGAAGGGAGGTCGCCGCAGAACCAGTTCGCGGTTGCTGAACTGGAGGAGATAGGTCAGGTTGGCGTGACCCCGCGGAAACTGGAGAACCTCCATCGCGCCCTCCAGTTCGGGCATCTCAGTCTTCAGGTGCGCCTCGATCCGCGGCCAGTCCAGGTCTTCCCCGAAACGAACCGGAATGGTATCCGATGGTATTGAGTGCGTCATGTAATCAATGCTCCCATAGGGTGTATCTATTCCCTCACGGTTTAACGATGGTGTCGCGTCCCCGACGGTGCCGCCATGAACGTTGAAACCTTCCCATCCTATGTTAGTCGATCTCGCCGGAAAACTCCCTTTCAATTTGGACCGATTTTTGCGGTGCGCAAAACTCGGCCCCGGCGGCGTGTTTGCCTTTCCGGAGCGCCTCATTGTCCCGCTCGCCGGTGACGGTCCGGAGGCCCAACTCGTCAAAAAATTTGCGCCACAGCGGCAGATCTTCGGCCATGTGCAGCGCGGCCGGCAGTCCGATGGTGATCTCGCCCGGCGCGGACCGAGGCCGGAAACCGAGCGCTTCCTTGTGGGCCCGCATCAGGTCGAAACCGGAGTGATTTGCACTTACGCGCTTTTGGGCTTCGTAGTCGCGGCCGCACAGGAATCCGTACGCCACCGGCCCGTATTCCAGGTCGGCCACGGTGAGCTTGCAGTGGTTGGGGCAGAGCTCACAGATCTCAGATCGAATCGGAATTCGTTTTCGGTGCAAGTCGACGCCCCGAAAGGCGCTCCGTTCAAATCGTTCGTCGGCCAGCATCAAGGCGGCGCCCACGATCCGGCCGACCAGCTTGCGGCCCGATCCCGTGGTGCCCACCCCCAACACGTCAAACCGTGCACCGGTTTTTTGCCTCACGTCATCCACGGCGGCCAGCAGATGTTGAACAGCCGCGACCGGCCGTCCTGGTCGAACACGAGCAGTCCGAACCGTTCCGCACCCACGGTAAGAATCGAGGGCGATCACCCGTGGAACCGCCTAACAGCCTGGATAACGGCGATCTGGTTGTCGTATCGGTAATCGGAAAGGATGGTCTCCGGTGTGGACGTTGTGGCGGCCACACCGGCCACCGCTTCGAGGTCGACCTCGGCCAGCATCCGGCGGTAGCATCCAGCGGTATCGCCTTGGTGAAAGGTATAATCCGTGTGGACGACCTCCCCCAGTTCGTTGACCACGGCGAGACCGACGGCGGCCGATCCCACGTCTATGCCCAGCATATTGGCCATTTGCCGTTGCCTTTTAAAGGTCCGCAGAAAAAAAACTGCCCGTATACCAGCCCGCATCAAATGGTTGGTTGCCATACGGCGGGCGTTATCGAACAGCTCCGCCGCGATGAGCAGTCTCCTGATCTCCGAGGTGCGGGCCCCGATTTCCAAGAGTTTGATGTCCCGAAGCAGGCGGCTGACGGGGAATTCGTCCATGTACCCGTATCCGCCGTGTATCTGGACCGCCTCCAGGCAGACTTTGTACGATGCATCTCGTTGGGGAGATCTTGCCCGTGTTTTCAAGGTCTCTCTTGAACCGCTTTTTACAACCCGTTCCTGCCCTTATTTTTAAGTATCCTTCAATCAATTGCGAATCTATAACTTCTGGCGCCATTTAGCTGTTTCTGAACCGATGAGATGCGGGTTGTCTTCCTGGATGAAATGGCTGCCAGGACCGATATCAATTGTTTCCAGGTTTTCCAGGTTGTCTCGGCACCACTGGACCACCTCTTCCGGGAAAATGGCGCCCGGCTGCGCATAAAAGAGCAACTTGGGCGTGTCTGAGGTTTTGGCCCATTCGTTAAACGCTACAGCCGCCTCGTAAACATCGGCCGGCTCTCCATCGATGGGCAGGTCATTCGGGAAGCGCCAGATGGGTTTCCGAGTAGCCGGGTCCAGAAATGGTTCGCGGTAATGCTCCATCTCAACCTCGGTCAGCCCCCTGACCACTGAATTGGGAAGCACGCCCTCGACAAACAGGTTTTTTTCTACAATCAATTTCCAGCCCAGTTCCGGAGTGCGGAAGGCCATGAACAAGTCGCGGGCCTGGTCTGAATTTACCACCCACGGTATGGTGAAGACCGGTTCCATAAAGGCGATGCCCTTCACGTTGTCCTCATGGCGCATGGCATAATAAAAGCCCAGGGCGCCACCCCAGTCGTGGATAACTAGGGTGATATTTTCCAGACCCAGCTTTTCGATAAATCCTTCCAGATACACCGCATGGTCAAAAAACCGGTACTCGATATCCGGCTTGTCCGATTTGCCCATTCCTATCAGGTCCGGGGCAATGCACCTGCCTAAAGGGGCCAGATGGGGGATGATGTTTCTCCATAGATAGCATGAAGTCGGGTTTCCGTGGAGGAAGAGGATCGGGTCTCCGGTTCCTTCCTCGATATAGTGCATGTTTGACCCATTTACTTCGATATACTTTGATTCAAAAGGAAATTCAGTTGAGATTTCTTGTGTGGTCACTTTTGTCTCCCATCCGGTTGGTGTTTTGCAGGCATGAACTTTCGGTGATGCATCAGCAAATGTCTGCCACTTGCTCATACACACATTTCAATTGAGTGATCGGATTTAACGGGGTTGAAGCTCTTTATGCAGTAGAGTGTAGTCGAGAGGGGGCCCAGTGTCAATTTGGGCAGGAGGACCATATGTTGTGTCTAATTTATGAATAATATGAGGTTGCGATCCTTTCCCAAAAGGTGAAAATATCATCCCCCTCAAAAACCGGTGATATGTCTGACAGATCCGGACTTAGCTCTGATTGAAGCTACCAGCTATCTATCAACTCTTTAAACCTGTGAAAGTCGATGATCGTCATGATTGCTTTATTAACCCATCTCCATAACATTTCGCAAGTTTACTTTTTTAAAAAGACCTTTTTGCCTTCCCTCCCATCGCCACAGTGATATAGGGGGACAATCCTATAACACGTTTGACAGCGAAGGATTCGATGAATTACTATACCCAGACATGAATAATGTATTTGATTTTAGTAAAATTGGTGAAAAATAGTTTTTCAGCAAGGAGACATGATGGAATACAAGCGATTGCGGCTCGAGTTCAAAGACGACATTGCCATTCTGACGCTTTACCACCCCGAAGTTCTGAACGCCATTTCGCTGCTGATGATCCGGGAATTAAACCAGGCTGTCGAAGAAATCGAAGACCCGGCAAATGGGGCCCGCTGTTTGCTGATGACGGGCGCAGGACGCGGTTTCAGCGCCGGGGCCAACCTCAGCGACACCGAAGCCCGATTGAGCCGGGCCGACAGGAAAATGGACGCCGGTGAAGCCCTGACCAAATATTACAACCCCTTTTTCATTCGACTCAAAAAGCTGAAAATGCCCTTCGTCACCGCCGTCAACGGTCCTGCCGCCGGTGTGGGCATGAGTTTGGCGATAATGGGCGATTTGGTCCTGGCGGCCCGGTCATCATTTTTCCTGCAGGCATTCCGCCATATCGGCCTCATCCCCGACGGCGGGGCCACTTATATCCTTCCCCGGCTGGTGGGATTTTCACGGGCCATGGAATTGTCGCTCCTGGGCGAAAAACTGCCTGCCGAAAAGGCCCTGGAATGGGGTCTGATCAACCGGGTCTATGATGATGAGGAGCTGATGCCCCGGGCCTTGGAATTATGCAGGGAATTGGCCCAGGGTCCGACCGAGGCCTTGCGGCTCATCCGAAAAGCCTATTGGAACAGCATCGACAACACCTACGAACAACAGCTCGGACTGGAAGGCATGCTCCAAAAGCAGGCCGGCCGGACCGAGGATTTCATGGAAGGCGTATCAGCTTTTCTGGATAAAAGACCGGCCGATTTCAAAGGTAAATAGAAGGCCGGACATCAGAAATCGGAAGTCGGAGGTCAGAGGGCGGAGGACGGAGATCAGAGGGCAGACCCGGCGTCGCCTTCGGCTATGCCGTGGCAAGGGTCGGAAGTCAGAGAACGGTTAGACAGTAAGACGGTAGGACGGTGAGACGGTAGGACAGTGGGACAGTAGGACGGTCAAAACGGTGAAACTGTAGGTACGGTCCGACGGTCCGACTGAAGTACGGTGGGGCGGTATGTACGGTCGGACAGTCCGACGGTCCAACTGTCCTACGGGTTTTACTCCATGCTCTCCGCTCCTGGCGCAAAGCAGGATATCTTGACCACGAAATACACGCTTGACAAATGGAACTCCTATGTGTATCTTAATACACAAAAGGAGGTGTATCATGCGGACCAATATTGTGCTGGATGACAAACTCGTGGAAGAGGCGATGATTCTAAGCGGTGCTAAGACCAAAAAGGAAGTGATTTCCAATGCCTTGCAGGAATTTGTAACGACCCGAAAGCGCCTGAATCTGCTGGATCTGGAGGGCAAGATTGAATTTGAGAAGGCCTATGATTACAAAGGCCTGCGGGAAGGGCGATGATTCTCGTCGACACGTCGGTCCTCATCGATCTCTTCAAGGGCGTTTCCAACGAGCCCGCTAACAGGATGCGGGATGTTCTCGACCACCAAATCCCCTTTGGCATCACTTCGGTCATCTATCAGGAAGTGCTGCAGGGAGCAAAATCCGAAAAGGAATATGCTCTTTTGAGGGATTATCTTTCATCCCAGCGTTTCTTCCATCCTCGGGATCCAGTAAAATCCTATTCAGATGCAGCGCACATCTATTTTTCCTGTCGAAAGAAGGGCGTCACTGTCCGCAGCACTATTGATTGTCTCATTGCTCAAACAGCCTTGGAACAAAACCTCCTCCTCCTACACAATGACAGGGATTTTGACGCCATGGCGCCGATTATTGGATTACGCCTATACTCTTGAACGGCACCAATGGCGTGCACGGTTGCAATCGAACACCGCTGTCTGAGGTGTTCGAAGAGGCGCTACGGTGGGAATCAGGAAAAATACAAGAATGATCTATACGGTCCTACCCCCCGCGACACCCAAAGCGCCCAAAACCATCCACTGAATAATAAATGATAACTGATAACAATGTTTCGCCCCTTGCCGCCGCGAAGCGTCGTCAGACCCTGAGCAACGTCGAAGGGCTCCCAACGAACCAAGAACAAAGCACCAAGAACAAGGAACCAAGCACCAAGAGCCATAGAAAACTTACTTTTTTACCAGCGCTTCCCCTTAGGTTAACGTAGAATATTCTTCACATTTCAGCTTGAATTCTGATAAAATATTTTCAATTTTCATTCTCCTGAATGCCTTTTGAATTCATGCTGCAGGGAGGTTCATTGCGATGAAGAAAACGCCGGCTGAAATTCTGGAGCAAAAAATAGAAGATTTTTCATCGATGCTCATCCAATCCGGGCACAAAATTCAGGTCATGAGCGAGTCCAGTGGGTTGAACCCAAAAACGCAAGCGCAGCTGTCTGAATTGGCCGAGGCATGCGATGAGATGAAGTCTGAACTAAGTAGCTTCCAAAATACATATTCTACAAAGCGAAAGGCGGGACCACTTTATGGTTCCCGCCTTTGTTAACATATTGATATTTATGTAATTATACAACAAAACAAAACCAAATAGCAACCCTCACAATCTCCCAAAAAGGTTCATAGTAGGCAGGTGCGGGGTACGCCAATGTTTAAAAGGGGTGCG
>JAFDKD010000053.1 GCA_019307165.1 Deltaproteobacteria bacterium
AAATGGGTCCTCAGCCTGGATGCCGACGAGCGGATACCCGATTCCCTCAGAAAAGAAATCGAGGTCGTTTTGGCAACGGACGACCCCTGCAGCGGATACTTCATTCCCCGAAGAAACTTTTTTTGCGGCAGGGAAATCCGTCACGGCGGCTGGCGCCCCGATCATAACCTGCGGCTTTTTCAACGAAGCGACGGGCGCTTCGAGGACAGGGCGGTCCATGAGAAAGTGGTTGTGAACGGACGCACCGGGTATCTGAACCATCCCATGGACCACTACACATATGGTTCCGTAGACGACTATCTGGAGCGCCTCAAACGCTATTCCACGCTTGCCGCAAAGGAACTCGCCCGGGCCGGCAAGCGCGCCGGGTGGCGCCATCTGCTCTTGCGACCCCCGTTTACCTTTATGAAAATGTACCTGCTGCAGTTGGGTTTTCTCGACGGCCGGGCAGGGTTTTTTCTCGCGGTTTCCTATGCCTATTACACGTTTCTCAAATATGTAAAGCTGCGCGAGCCCCTTTGGAACAGCGGGAGCCCCGGATATGAGCAAGATTAACTGGGACGCCATCAGGTCCGGGTCGGCCTTCTGGGAACGGTGGAATACGACCACCATATTTCTGGGATGCCTGGCCATCGCCTTTGGGTTCCGGCTTTACGGCTTCCACGCCGTCAAGATCCTCAACAACGACACCCTGTATTACCTCGAACAGGTCTCCGTGATCCAGAGCGCCGGCGTCTGGCAGGGGATCCGCGACATCATTCATGATTCGGCTCGGTCGCCTTTCTATCCATTGATGATCCACATGCTGGACACGGTCCTGAAAGATCCCCTGGCATCGGCCATGGGCGTATCTTTTATCTTTGGCCTCCTCTGCGTCGTCCCCTTTTTCGTCCTCGCCTTTCGTTTGGCAGACAGAAGACATGCGCTGCTGGCGGTACTGCTGGTGGCGGTCAATTCGTATTATATCCGCTATTCGATCCTGGTTGTTCGGGAGACGGCCGCCCTGTTTTTCTGCCTCAGCGCCGGGGCAGTCGCTTTAGCACCCGGCCTCTCCAAGGTGCTGCGGGGGTGCCTGTTCGGGCTCCTGGTCGCCTGCGCGGCGTTATTGCGGCCCGAATACATCGTGTTTTATATGGTTACGGCAATCGCCTATATCGCCGTGAAGGGGCATTGGCGATGGGTCTTCCTTATCGCAGGGGTCGGATCGGCCTTTATCCTTTTGAGTTATCTTTGCGACCACCACCCTGTTTTCGGCCTTTTTCACCGCCTCATCGGCAGTCGTGTCGCCTTTCAATTGTCCAAGATCCTGGGCACCGGATCGATACTCGTCGGCATCCTTCTGATCGTCGGGAAAGGCTTCCTGGCTTTTCTGCACTTTCTAAGTGATACCATGGCGTTGATGAATCCGCTGGCCGGGGTTCTCTCCCTGCTGGGGGTGGCCTCCTTTATGCGGCGTTGGCGCGATATCAGCAATTTCCAGCGTCTGTTGATCGTCGCCGTTTTCAGTTCCCTGCTGATATACTCCGCGTGGGCGGCCCTGGGGGATACATTCACCAAAAGGTGGATGATCCTCACGGCGAGCCTGCTTTTCCTGTTCGTGGGATACGGCATCGAGGTCATCGGCAATCGCTTTCCCACGCACAGGAATTGGATAGCGGTGGTAATGGTTGCCCTCCTCCTCAGTTCCACCGTGATTCATACGCTTACTTACCAGGTAGGGGGAAAGCGGGTAGGGCTGAAACAAGCGGGCGCCTACATCTCCCGTGAATGGCAGGGGCCGTCGAGACCCGTCATCCTGACCGATGAACCCATTGTGGCGCTTTACGCCCGCGGGGAGGTGCTGAGGTACAACATGGAAGACCTCTCCGTCTCCCTCGGCTTCCTGACAAACGCCGCCAGGCCCGACTACCTTATCGTCAAGGAGGTGGACGGAGATCCCGCTCTTCCGGATATCGCGCCCCTCATCGACAAAGGCATTCTCGTCCGGGCGGCCGCGTTCCCGTATGGCAGCCGCCACGGAAAGAGCCGTCATCTGGGCGTTTACGAAACCAGGTTTTAGTGCAGGTGGCTGAAACATGAAAGCGGCCCTGGTATTGATGCGTTACAATCCGTTCGGCGGCTATGAACGCCAGGCCGCCCTGATTGCCGACGCCCTCTTGAAAAGGCGCGACCAGGTTCACATATTCGCTCACAGGTGGCCTGAAGCCGCCACCCCGGGGGCCGTTGTTCACCCGGTCCCCATGGTGAGGGGGGCATCTTTCCTCAAGGTTCTTTCTTTTGCCCTTTCAGCCCGCAGCCGCCTGAGTAAGCTGCGTAAAGAGTTTGACGTGGTCGTGGGTTTTGACCGTACGCTGGACATGGATATTTACCGTGCGGGAAATGCGTGTCACCGGGCATGGCTGGAACGCCGCCGCCTGATGGACGGTCCCATGGGGCGCTTATCGGTCCTTTTCAATCCCCTCCACCGGATCATCAACCGAATTGAAAGGCGCATTTTTCTGGATGAAAGCGATCGGATCTTTGTCGTGCTTTCCCACCTGGGACGCCGCCAGATCCAACGCTTTTATCCCGTAGCCGACGACCGTTTTGTCGTGATACCTCCGGGCGTGGACGCCTCCCGCTTTCCGCAGGACCGCCGGGCGGCGTGGCGTGCCGAGGTGCGTTCGCGGCTGGGGTTGCGGGCGGGCGCGCCCGTCCTGCTTCACGTGGGGTCCGGCTTCAGGATCAAGGGGATCGAGGCGACTATTCGCTGCCTGGCGAAACTGGCGCCCCCGGCCGACAGGGCGGTGCTTCTGGTGGCGGGAAAGGGGAATCCCCGGCCCTATGAGGCCCTTGCCCGTAGGCTGAATGTCCATGACCGGGTGCAATTCATGGGGCCGGTATCGGACCCGGCAAGTCTCTATGCCGCAGCCGATCTCTTTGTGCTGCCGACTTTGTTCGACACGTTTGGCGTCGTCGTGCTGGAAGCCATGGCCGGCGGCCTCCCCGTGGTGGTTGGGTCCGGCGCCGGGGCTGCGGAATTAGTCATGGAACGGGATTGCGGGCGGGTCGTTTCCTCCCCGGTGTCTCCGGACGAACTCGCTGAAACCATAACGGCCCTGTTCGGGGACCCGGCCGAGATGCGGAGGCTCGGAGAACGCGGACAAAAGGCCGCGGGTTTGCTCACGGTAGAGAGGCGTACCGCCGATTTTCTTGGTGTGATGGACAGGATGGCTGAGAGGACGTCCACATGAAAGATAAATGGAGCATTCTTCATACGGAGGCCTCCGAGGGGTGGGGCGGACAGGAAATTCGCATATTTACGGAGGCCCAGGGAATGGTGCGGCGGGGTCATCGGGTCATGATCGCCGCCCCCGCCTATGCCACCCTGTATAAGAGATCCCGCGACGCCGGGATACCTGTCGCGGACGTGGACTATAACCGAAAATCCTTCATCAAAAGCATCCGTTCCGTCCTGAAACTCATAGAAGCCCATGGGTTCCATGTAATCTGCACCCACAGCTCGCGCGACAGCTGGGCCGCCGGCATCGCGGGGCGACTCTCGAGGCGGCGCCCCCTGGTGGTCAGGACCCGGCATTTGAATATTCCCGTGGGCAAGGGCTTTGCGAGCCGAAGCATCTATCGGAGAATACCCCACATGATATTCACCACCGGGGAGTCCATCAGGCGTCTGATCACCGAGGGTCTCCGGTTTCCCGCCGAACGGACCCTGTCCATTCCCACCGGGGTCGATCTGAAACGGTTCGACCCGACCCGGCCTTTTCCCGATATCCGTCATGAATACGGCATTCCCCCCGAGGCCTTCGTCGTGGGGACCGTGGCCGTCCTGCGCAGCTGGAAGGGCCATGCGTTCCTTCTGGAGGCGGCGGAGCGTATCTGCGCATCCCGGTCGGACATCCGGTTTCTGCTGGTGGGGGACGGTCCCCTGAGGGAAAAATATACCCGGTGGGTGGCGGATCACGGGCTTGAGGAAAGGGTCATCCTGACGGGACACCAGGAGCGGGTCCCCGAAATTCTCAATAGCATCGATATCTTTGCCCTGCCGTCCTACGCCCATGAGGGAGTTCCTCAGGCCGTCATTCAGGCCATGGCCATGAAAAAAGCGATTATTACCTGCGACGTGGGCGCCATCGGCGAGGTAATAAAGGATGGTGAAACGGGCCGGCTCGTTCCGGTCAAGGATCCCGGGGCACTGGCCGAAACCATCCTGCAATTGGGCCGCGACAAAGCGCAACGCGAGCAATTGGCCGCGGCCGCCGCTGCCCTTGCCCGGGACCGGCTCGGCATGGAAACCATGCTGGACCGGGTGGAGGAAGGTTACAGGGCCGGGCTATCCCTCGGCAGGTGACCCCTTCCGTTCCCTGAAAATGAAATAGAGGTTTCGGCTGTAGATAAACAGACCGGTTGCCTGCCCGACGATGAACACCGGGTCTTTTCGGTGGATGGCATAGGCCAGGAGCGTCACGCCGCCGGCAATGCTGAAATACCAGAAAGCCACTGGAATCACGCTTTTTTTCATGCGCTCGCTGGCCAGCCACTGCAAAAGAAAACGCATGGAAAACAAGGCCTGACCGGCAAAACCCACGATCAGCCATATTTTAGTAAGAGACATTTCGATGTTATCCTTTCACTTCAATATCAGGCACCTTGGCCCGGCGCTGCAGCCACATGACACCCAGCATATCCACAATGCCCACCCATAGGCGATTTCGGAGTCCGTATTTTGAGTCTCCATGCTTCCGTTCCCGGTGATTGACCTCCACCGATACCACCCTGCCCCCGTGGCGAATCACCAGCGCCGGCAGAAAGCGGTGCATATGATCGACATAGGGTAGTTGTAGAAACAACCGCCGATTGAACAGTTTAAGGCCGCTTCCCCTATCCGGGGTCTCATCTTTGAGAAGACGGGATCGGACTGAGTTGGCAACCCGGGAGGGAAGAGACCTTTTTCAGCCAGGAATCCCGACGCTTCCGGCGATAGCCTACCACCAGAAGCCCCTCATTGTTTCCCTCGTGCGCCAGGAGTCGCTCATACAGCCTCGGTATGTCGGCGGGGTCGTTTTGACCGTCGCCGTCAAGGGTGGCAACCCAATTGGCGCGCGCCGATCGTACGCCCGTAAGCATGGCCGTGCTTTGACCGCATCGCATGCGGTGACGCACATAGCGGAACTGCGGGAGGGAAGCGGCGGTTCGCTTCAGGATCTCCGGGGTTTCGTCCCCGCTGCCGTCGTCCACGTATACGATTTCATAGCTCACACGCCCGTCAAGGGCCGAGCGAATTTCCCCAACCAGCGGTTCGATGTTCTCCGCTTCGTTAAGGACCGGGACCACTACGGCGAGGTCCGGCCCTTGCGGCGATGATGATTGCGCTTTCATTTTTTTGCCTTGGCAACCAACGCGCGCATGCCGCCATATCCCACACCCGCGAGGGAGGCAAGCGCATAAAAGGGGTCCACCACATAATCCCACAGGTTCAGGGACTCGAGGACACCCAGATTATAGGCCAGGATGGCCGCCACGAGCACGATGCCGAAGCGATTGCCATATATGAGCAGCAGGACCGTGGCGGTCATGAGCAAAACAAAAAACACCGAAAACGCCCACCCGAGGGGATAGGGGTCGAACCGACCCATACCCAGGGCCATGGGATAAAGCAGCAGGCCCGCGGTCAGCCCGAAAATCCAGCAGGCGGAATAGCCTTTCGCGTCCAGGACCGGTTTCTTCCAGGCGCCTTCCCACACGAGGGCGAAAAGAACGGCGGTGAGGGGTATGCTGAAATTGGCGTTCAGCGATATAAGCCAGCGAGCGGCGGGCAGACCCCTGATGGGCATCAGGACGACCGCCGCCGATACAAGGGCCAGTGCCAGCGTCGGGAGCCATCCCGATGCCTTGCCCCGGCCCGCGACCAGAAGCCGCTGCAGCACCGCCATGACCAGGAGAAACGGAAATACGAATGAAAATGTATAAACGAGCAAAGTCATTCCTTAGTGATTTTTTCTCTCGCGAAGGCGCAAAGATAAGACATTTAAAACAAAAATCAACGTTGTTGTGCGACTTTACTTCCCTGTAGGAGCGGTTTTAACCGCGACACCCGACGAGCAGAGAAACAAATTTTTCAATTTTCCTCTACCCGAACACGTAACCCGTAACTCGCAACCCGTAACCCGCAACCCGCAACCCGCAACCCGTAACCCGCAACCCGCAACGCGCAACCCGTTAATGTCCCCTTGCATACCACTCATAGTCCTTGATAACACCGTCCAGCTCCTTTGTTACCGCATCCAGCGACCCGGCCAGGCGCTCGATGGTTTCCGTATTCAAAAAGCCCAGATCTTCCGCCGTCGCCAGACAGGCATCGAGCCTCGCCAGGTGCCCACGCGCCTCGTAAAAGGCCTTAAGCGCGTACCTGTATATTTGGCGCATCTCCGCCTCTGCCAGGGCAGCGGTAAGGCCCAGGGCCGAATGACGAAAACTCTCCGCCAGGATTCGGGCCTCATCGACGGCGTTCTCTTTGAAAACCCTGAATATTTCGACAACCAGGTCCCGGCTTTTTTCTGGCAGGGTTTGGTATGCCGCCATCCGGGCATCGAGCCAGGCCTTGTTGAACTCCAGGTGCCGGATATGACCGTTTCGCCAGGTATACACCATGTGGATGCGCCCATTTCGGGCCCGGCACATGTATGGGTAGGAGAACTCCATCCCATCCTCATATTCCAGCGTAGCGGCGCGTTCCCAGCTTTTGGAGCCTTTTTCGGAAACCAGCAGCCTGAGGTTGGAACGATATTTGACACTGTCGTTCAGGGCCAGCAGAATCCTGCCGTCCGAGAGGGCCAGGGCGCTAAGCGCGGCATCGGGGTTCGGGACCCGGAGCGGTTTGGGCCGCGACCACGTGCGCCCCGCATCCGAGGTCACTGACCGGCCCACCCTGCGATCCCCCGAACAGTTTCTGTAAAAGGCCACCGCCGAACGCTCGTCGTAGGGCACGACCGTCGGTTGTATGTAGCTCCGGCCGCCCGACATGCGGGTCTTGTGATAGGAAAGCGTTTTGCCCTCCGCGTCCGGCCTGAACCACAGAATTTCCGGGAATTTCCCCAGGGCCTCATGGTAAATGGGAATCATGAACCCCCCATCGCTCAGGGGGATCGGCCTGTTCCTGACCAGTTCGCTGGTATTGATAAAGGGACTCAGTGTAAGGCGCCGGGCGGCAGTCCAGCTTTTTCCGCCGTCCGTCGATACCTTCCAATTGAGGGAACTGCCCGCCCAACCGCCAACGCTGACCGTGACATAAACAAGCCACAAGCGGTTTCCGGCGTCCGCGAAAATGACGGGGTTTCCGATCTTCCTGATAAATCGCTTCAGTTCCTTTTTGGTCGATGACGTATCCGCCACGACCTGGGGCTTGCTCCAGGATGAGGCCGTATTCGGGCCGTGCGTACTCATGTAGATGGCCGTATCCCTGCCGCCTTCTCGGATGCCGCCGTACCAGACGGCGGCCAGGGTCCCGTCGTTCATCTCGCAGATGGCCGCGGCATGCACGATGCCCAGCCCCATGTCACGGCTGATAAAGGTCTCGACCATGACGGGCGGCTCGTCCGGATTGATTCGCTCAGACGAATAATCCGCGAACCTCGGGGCTTTCTGCGTGCTTGACGAGAACCGCTCCCAGGCGGGCCGGGCATACAGCAAAAGCGTGAGTACGCAGAAAAGGATGAATGGCTTATTCATGTGGGGGTTCTCCCGGGGATGCCCGATAATAACACATCCGCACCTTGAGCGGCTCCAGGGAACGCATCCGAAACGCCGCTTTCCAGGCGCCCGCGGAGGCCTCCTCACTGGCGAATCGCACCCAGGTCCTGCGGGAATAGAAGGTCTTGAAATCGCCCATACGCCTGTGCCGGACGCCTAGGCCTTCCGCGACCTGCTCAAAACCTCCGGCTTCCCTTTCCATCATAAAAACAATTCCGTCGAAGCGTTTGACCTGAAATGCATCCTTCAGCGTCTCCGGCCAAAGTTGGATCACGCTCCGCTTCAGACGCACGGAGAGCATGGAGGGCTGGGTGGTTTTATAGACCGCCGTGGGGAAATTTCCTGCGATATCACCGATATCGGACGGCATGTAACCAATCCCTAATGATGGATACAAACCGCCCATAAGGCAAGTAAATAATGCCGCCGCAAAGGCGGCTGTCGCCTCTACCCGTTTTCCTGTAAATGCGAGCCGGATCATGATGGCGGCTATCAAAAGGGACAACCAACCGAAAACAGGACTTATCCTAAACCATAGGGCGAAACAGGCCGCGGCCGCCGCGGCAACGCCGAACAGCATGGCGGTGATGCGGACGATTCGCCCCTTCCAGGGCCCCTGCGCCCTCTCCAGCCATTCGGCGCACAACACGCAGACGCACGGGACAAGGGGGACCATGTACCGGGCAAAAGATCGGAAGAAAAAAAAGGGCGCCACGCCGACGAAACACCACAAAGCGAGCCACAGTGCCCTGTTGCCCATGCCGCGCCCCCTGTTTCGGAAGACGCCCGTCATGGCGGCCACGGTCACGATGCTCCATGGAAAAACCAGGCCCAAGGCCCCGCCGAGGGCTGAAAAAGGAGAACCGATGAAAATCCGGCCGAACCGTTCCGCGCCCATTTCCCTGCCCACGGTTCCCAGAAATTCGGGCCACATACGGGCCATGGTCAGTGGCCAGGGCAAGCAGATAAGCAAAAAGAGACCCGCCGCCGCCAGGAGTTGAGGCCAGTGCTTCAGGGCAAAACGCCATTTTCCGAAGACCCACAGGGCCGTAAGCGCTGCCGTGACAAAAAAGAGCAGTCCTATGGGCCCCTTGACCATAGTCGAAAGTCCGAGGGAAAAAGCAGACGTCAAAATCCACACCCAGCGGCCGGTCTCTCCCCATCGAAGGGCAAAATAAACGGCAAAGCAAACAAGCGTGGCCATGGGAAGATCGAGCATGGCCCTCCTCCCCTCAACGGCCACGGCGATGGTGGACAAGGTGATGAGGGCCGCCAGCAGACCGGAGCGGCCGAAGAGACGGCGGGAAAAGAGCGCGGTGCACAAGGCCAGGCCGGCCCCGGCCAGAACGCCCCAGATCCTCGCACCGGCAAGTCCGATACCGAACGCCTTGTAGTTGGTCAGGATTCCCCAGTAAAGCAGCGGCGGTTTTTTAAGCCGGGGCTCCCCGTTCACATAAGGCGTCAGCCGACTGTCCCGCTCCAGCATCTCCATGGGGGTGCGCAGGGACAACCAGTACTCGTCCTTGCCCGTGATGCTCGTCTCCGACCATATGCTGGGCAACAGGATCAGAATGCCCAGAAAAAAAACGAGCACCGGCACGTAAGCCTTATTTTTTTTGAGACCATTCATCCTGTCAGTCCGTTCCCCGCCCGACACCGTTGCAACGGAAGGAGAAGCATCTGATAATATTCGTCGCACAGCAAGATCCATGAATCCTGTGCCATACGGCACGTCAAATTTCCGCCGATATCTTACGCTGCATCATGGGTTACGGTCAACCGGTTGCGGGCTGACTTCGTCAGCGGTTCGTTGTCTGTTGTCAGTTGTGTGTTGTTTCTGGTGCCTCGTTCTTCGTTCTTGGTTCTTTGTGCAGGTTAAATCGCTGAATGCCGCAAACGAATTGCATGCGGGGCTTTGAGCTTTCAGCTGTGAGCTATCAGCTGCTTTCGGGCTGCGGGTTGCGGGTTGCGCATTTCGAGTTGCGTGTTGTTGCCGGTCTCCTTCTACCTCCAACCTTCTACCTTTCCCGTGCGACAGGCTTACCAACCACGATAATTGTCGCGGTTAAAACCGTTCCTACAGGGGATACCTTCATCATTCAATATTCCTTGTTCGATATTCGATATTCTCCGTCAAAGTCGCCTTCCACCTCTCACCTATGACTTGATGCGGCAATGTATTTCCTGTAGTCTGCCATGGTTTCCATTTTTTCCGTCCCATCGGGTGACAGCGCATGGATGACTTCAATATCGTCATTATTACGGGACTTTCCGGGGCCGGCAGACGAACCGCACTCAAGGCCCTCGAAGACGCGGGCCATTTCTGCGTGGACAACCTCCCCGTTTCCCTCTTACCCCGGTTTCTCGAACTGCACGCGGACGAGGCCGCCCGCTCGCGAAAACTGGGGCTCGGGATGGATTTGCGGGACGGGGATTTTCTTCCTGGATTCGAATCGGCCGTCCAACAGCTGCGGTCCGACGGGTTTGCAGTTGACGTCCTTTTTCTCGACGCCTCGGAAGCGGCACTGCTGAAACGATACAGCCAGACACGCCGCCAGCACCCCCTGCGCATGGGAAACGGCCTGATCGAGAGCATCCGGGCGGAAAACGGCTATCTGAAGCCCATTCGACGCTTTGCCGATAATATCATCGACACATCCGACTTAACCGTACACCAGCTCCGGCACCTCATTATCCGGCACGCCCGGAAGGGACTCCGGACGGAGCGGATGCGGATCGCCGTGGTCGCATTCGGGTTCAAGTATGGCGTCCCTCTGGAGGCGGACCTTCTCGTGGATGTGAGGTTTATGCCCAACCCCTATTTCGTCCCGGACCTGAAACAGCTGGATGGAAAGGATGAACGGGTCGAAGCCTATATTTTTCAGTCGCTTGAGGCGTGCCGTTTCCTTGAGAAGTACATTTCTCTGCTGGACTATCTGATCCCCTTGTACGAGAATGAAGGCAAATCCTACCTGACCGTCGCCTTCGGGTGCACCGGTGGAAGACACCGCTCCGTGACGGTGGCCGAAAAGATGGCCTCCCATCTCAAAGAACGGGGCTGCGACGTGTCCGTGGTCCATCGGGACATTGAACTGGATTAATAGGTCGGCGCGCACGCCAACCGACACGGAGAGGCCGGATACCATGCCGTCTGATGCATCCCCCCTGATCGATCGATTACTGGCAAAAGGCGTTCACATCCCCGTCCCATACAGCGTCGAGATCGGGCCTGACATAGACCTTGACAGGATCTCGGGAGAGGATGTCACCATTCATGCCGGGTGCAGGATCTCCGGCGGAAAAACACTGATCATGCCGGGCGTTTCCCTGGGCGCCGAGGCCCCGGCAACCGTTCACGACTGCCAGTTGGGAAGAGGCGTCAGCCTGAAAGGCGGATTTTTCGCCGATACCTGTTTTCTTGATGGCGCAGCCATGGGCTCGGGCGCCCACGTGCGGGAGGCCTGCCTGCTTGAGGAAAAGGCCCGCGGCGCCCACACGGTAGGGTTGAAGCATACGATCCTTCTCCCGTTCGTCAAGCTGGGCAGCCTTATCAACTTCTGCGACTGCCTCATGGCGGGAGGGACAGACGAAAAGAATCATAGCGAGGTGGGCAGTTCCTACATTCATTTTAATTTCACGCCCAACCAGGACAAGGCCACGGCCGCCCTTATCGGCGACGTGCCCGGGGTCGTCATGCTCGATCAGCCCCCCATCGTTCTGGGAGGTCAGGGGGGGCTGGCGGGGCCTGTTCGCATCAATTACGGGGTGGTGGTCGCGGCCGGCGCCATTGTCCGAAAGGACCTGCTGAAGGGAAACATCATACTGCTCGGCTCGCCCGCCCTGAGCAGGAAGCTGCCCTTTCACCGCGGCCTGTACACCCAGCTGCGGCGGATTATCGACCTGAATTTCGTTTACCTTGCCAATATCCTGGCGTTGCGCCGGTGGTACCTGGATGTCCGCTCTCGTTTCGCAGGACCCAACCCCATGGGGGCCGAGTTGTTGAAGGGAGCGGTAGACAAGCTGGATCGGGCCGTTTCCGAGCGCTTGAAGCGTCTGGGGCAGGTGGCCGAACGCATGCCCCGTTCCATGGAACTTCTCCGGGAAATCAGTTCGGGCCCGTCCCTTGATAAGGCCGTCGGACGGAAAAAAGAATTTCAATCAAGGTGGCCTGATATTTCCGCCCACTTCGAGGGCTGCATGGACCGCGTGGGGGACCCGTCGCAGAGAGACCGGTTTTTCTCCATGGTGGAGCGCGCCATCCTTGAAAACGGCCCCGACTATCTGTCGGCCATACGCGGACTCGATCGCCGACAGTCCGAGGCGGGCACCGCATGGCTCCAGGGCCTGGTGGATGAGATCACCGGGCAGGCCTGGGAGTTGCTGCCGAGCTTCGCCGAAAAAAGGCCGGGCCCATAGGGCCGGTCCTTTCGTTCTGCACCATAGAACAGCCAAGCTGGAAGGGCACTGAGACTCCTCCCGCAGATCCCCGCTGCGCCGGTTCCCGCGGGGACCACTGGGGGCAACATGAAAACGTGTTTTCAAACGTCTTTCCCGTGCAGGCGGGAATCCAGAGAACCTTGAAAGACTTCTATATTTACATCCTGGCCGGCAAAAGAAATGGGACGCTGTACATCGGTGTAACGAATGATCTGATTCGACGAGTATATGAACACCGTAACGGACTTGTGAAGGGGTTTGCCAATAAGTATAACGTCCATAGGCTCGTCTACTACGAAAAAGCGGAAGACAGTTACAATGCCATTCAAAGAGAAAAGCGGCTTAAAAAATGGAACCGGAAGTGGAAGCTGAGGCTGATCGAGAATTTCAATCCTGAATGGCGGGATTTGTATTTTGATTTGATATAATCACTGGATCCCCGCCTGCGCGGGGATGACCGGGGGGCGCGGGGATGACGGAAAGGGGTTTGAACCTCCGTTTGATTGTACCTTTCAAACTCAGGTCCAATTTTTCGAGCGATCGCACCAACATAACAACGTTGTACCGACTGATACACCTGATGCATTCCTCCCCGGATCGGTAGATCCCATCCGGGTCCTCCACCAAAGGTGGTGGTTTTATATATGAGTCAGTTTCAGGGATCACCATGACCAAACTTTTTGGAACGGACGGCATCCGGGGCATTGCCGGCCGAGAACCCATTACAACTGAAACCGGAAATGCCCTGGGACGGGCCCTGGTCGCCTGGTGCCGCAACCGACGCCATGCGCCCCGCGTGGTCATCGGAAGGGACACCCGAATCTCCGGCGCGTCGCTGGAAGACGCCGTGGCTGAAGGCATCTGCGCCTCGGGCGGGGCGGCCGCCATGGCCGGTGTCATCCCCACACCGGGGGTGGCCTACCTGGCAAGAGAACAGAAGGCGGGCGCCGGGGTCGTCATCTCCGCCTCCCACAATCCGCATGACTATAACGGTTTCAAGGTGTTTTCCGGTTCGGGTTTCAAACTGACAGATGCGGAAGAAGGTGAAATAGAAGGACTGATGCACGCGGGGCCGGCGGTCCGCCCGGGACAGGGAGCCTCGCAACCGGAGAAGCTGCAACATGCCCGGGATTCATATCTGCAATTCCTCGGCAAAGCCGCGGAGGACGCCGGGTCCTTAAAAGACCTGACGGTGGTCCTGGACTGCGCCAACGGCGCCGCTTCGGTGGTGGCGCCGCAGCTTTTTGAAAACCTGTGCGGGGCGGTGGATGTCATGTTCGCCGGTCCCGACGGGACAAATATCAACGACGGCTGCGGATCTGAACACACCGGGCCCCTGAGCGAGCGCGTTCTGTCCACGGGCGCCCATGCGGGCCTGGCCTTTGACGGAGATGCGGACCGCCTCATTGCCGTGGATGAATCGGGCCGGACCTTGACCGGAGATCAGTTGATGGCCATCTGCGCCAGGATGCTCAAGGACAGGGGGGAACTGAAAAACAGCCTCGTGGTCACCACGGTCATGAGCAATGTGGGACTGCGTTTCGCCCTTCAGGAGATGGACATTTCCCACGTCGCCGCCCCAGTCGGGGATCGCCACGTGATGGAAGAGATGAGGGTCGGAGGGGCTGTCCTGGGAGGCGAAGCTTCGGGACACACGATTTTTTCCATGCATCACACCACCGGTGACGGACTGCTTACCGCCATACAGCTTCTTGCCGCGCTCAAATGGTTCGATCGGCCCCTTTCGCAACTCGCCGGGTTCATGACCCTTTTTCCCCAGGCCCTCGTTAACGTGCCCGTTACCCGAAAGCCCCCCCTGCCGCAAGTGTCCGAACTGGCAGCGGTCGTCGAGGCGGTTGAAGCGGAACTGGGGGACAGGGGAAGGGTGCTGGTGCGCTACTCCGGCACCGAACCGCTGTGCCGGGTGATGGTGGAAGGGGAAGACGAATCCCGGGTCCGGGAAATGGCAGCCCGTATCGTCCGGACAGTCAAAGAACATTTGGGGTGAAAGGAAGGTAGATGATAGATGACAGAGGGCGGAAGACAGAGGGCTGAAGTCGGAGATCGGAAGACGACCGCAAAAGAGAATGTTGAATATCGAACAAGGAATATCGAAGGGAAAGGAAATTTAGAATTGAGAAATTAGAATTTAGAATTTGAAAAAATGTTGGCAAATCAAATTCAGTTTACATTATTTTTCCTGACACCTGACCGACCTGCAACACGTAACGCGCAACCCGTAACCCGCAACGCGTACCAGCCCTACTCAAACTCCTCCGATTCCTCAGACGGATAAAAGAGTTGGTGGTCCTTCTCGCCGAACCGCTCGCTGTCTACTTTCAGCAGGTATGCCTCCGCATCCGCCCTGAAGTCACGGGCCCTGCTCTCCAGGGCGGTAAGCCGATCCGAAACGCCGCTTTCCCTCAACATGTCTTTCACCCGGCGAAACAGGCGCTCGGTGCCGAAGAGGAAGGTGCCTTCCCGGAGGATCTTGCAGGCCACCATGTGACGGAAACGCTCGAACCGAAGTTGTTCCCGGATCTTTTTCACAGGCTTGACCACATAATCGATTTCTTCTCGAATTCCGGGCGCCATGAGGATACGGATTTTTTCCCGGTAAATCTCGTTGTCGAGCCGCTCCATCACCTCTTTCGGCATCTGATCGTCCACGACCACCACCATATCCATATCCGACCCGTTAACCGGTTTGCCGGTGCTCCTTTCAGGCCGCGGCACGTCATGGGCCATGTTGTATACGATATCGCCCGCGATGATAAAGCAGACCTCTCTTTCCGTGTCCTGGAGGATCTC
>JAFDKD010000495.1 GCA_019307165.1 Deltaproteobacteria bacterium
GCGGGCGGCAAACGCCGTGTCAGGGTGAGCGACAACGGTTCGGGCATGAACCGGGACGACCTCCTTCTCTGCGTGGAGCGCCATGCCACCAGCAAGATCGAAACCGCGGACGACCTGCTGACCGTGCGGTCTCTGGGGTTCAGGGGCGAGGCGATCCCCAGTATTGCCTCGGTTTCCCGCATGCGGCTTACCTCAAGGCCCGCGGATCAGCTGGCGGGGCATGTTCTGACGGTCAACGGCGGCAAGCTCCAGGCCATCGAGGAGACCGGGGCCCCCGTTGGGACCATTGTGGACGTGGAAGCCCTGTTTTACAACACCCCGGCGAGGCGGAAATTTCTCCGCACCGACAAGACCGAGTCGAACCACCTGCTGGATGTTTTCTCCCGTCTGGCCCTTCCGTTTCTGGATATTGACTTTCGGTTGGAGGATCGACGCGCCACTATTCTGGATTTACCCGCCGCAAAAAGCCATCTGCCGCGCCTGTCGGCGCTGATGGGTCGGAAGGCGGCAAGGGCCCTCATGGAAGGGGAGGAGGGCGGCGATCATTGGTCCGTGCGGGTTTGCCTGGGGCCCCCGGAACTGAGCAGGCGCAGGGGAGATCGCCTCTATGTTTACGTGAACGGCCGCCATGTCCGGGACCGGCTCCTCACCAGGGCCATTATGGAAGGGTATGGCCGGCGTCTGATGAAGGGACAGTATCCCCAGGCGGCGGTGTTTGTGGAAATGGCCCCCTCAGAGGTGGACGTCAACGTCCATCCAACCAAGCAGGAAGTCAGGTTCCGCAATGCCCAGGGGGTGTTCGGGGCCGTCGAGGCCGCGGTGAGCGCCACCCTGAACCGCCGTCTGACCCCTGTCATGCCGTTCGCTCCTGCAACGAGCGAGCCTTCCGCCTGGCCTCCGCCGCGGGCCGCGGATCGGCCCGTGGTTTCCGATGCCGCCCCGGAGGCGTGGAAACCTCTGGACGCGAAGCCGTTGCCGAGCGAACCCGCCATGCTTCCGGGCATGCGCCGGGAGCCGGACCCTCAGATCATCGGGCAGCTGGGCGACACCTACATCCTCTGCCAGGCCCTGGAAGGGCTCTTGGTGGTGGACCAGCATGCGGCACACGAAAGGGTCGTCTACGAAACCCTCAAGAAAGGCATGGAGGCGTCCGGGGCGGGGCTTCAGAACCTTTTGATCCCCATTCAGGTGGAGTTGAACCCCAGAGAAACCCGGCTTGTGCTGGAAAAAGGGGACCAATTGGCCCGGTACGGGATAGAGCTGGAGCACTTCGGGGGGCAAACGTTCCTGATACGGGCGGTCCCGGCGATTTTGAGCCATGTGGATTGGGAGCCCATGATTTCGGAACTCGCGACCGAGCTGGACCGCGTGGGCGCCGAGCCGGACGCGTTGATGGACAAGGTCCTCATGGTCATGGCCTGCCACGGCGCCATTCGGGCAAGCCATCGCCTCAGTCGCGAGGAAGCCGAGCATCTGATGGTGCAGCTGACCAAGATGGATCTCCCCACAAACTGCCCCCACGGCAGGCCTATTTTTAAACGGATCACGTACCGCGACCTGGAGAAGATGTTCAAGCGGGTGGTTTGAGAGATTTCGGAATGACATTAGTCCTAGAGACGAGAGTCCAGAGTCTAGTGAAATAATAGAGATCGGAAGTCAGAGGACGGAAGTCGGATTTCGGAATTCGGAATTGAGAATGATCGAGGGGTCAAGGATTCAAGCGTCGGAGGGCTGTTGCTAATTGCCTTGGTGTCGGTTTTCACACTCGCCCCCTCGCCCCCTCGACCCCTTGAATCCTCGAACCCTTATCCGTGTCATCCGTGTGTAATCCGTGGTTAAATGTTTTTGCCGATTCGGCACGCAAATGATTTATGGATGAAAAACCCAAAATCATCGTCATCGCCGGGCCTACGGCCGGCGGCAAGACCACCCTCAGCGTGGAACTGGCCCTTGCCCTTGGCGGTGAGATCGTCAGTGCCGACGCCATGCAGGTTTACCGGTACATGGATGTGGGCACGGCCAAGCCGAGTACGGAGGAGCGCCGGGGCATCGCGCACCACCTCCTGGACGTGGTGAACCCTGACGAGGCATTCAATGCCGCCGCCTACCGGGACCTGGCGCTGGCCGCCATACGCGACATCCGAGCGAGGGGAAAGGTCTGTCTTGTGGTGGGTGGGACAGGGCTGTATATCAAAGCCCTGTTGAAGGGCATTTTCGAGTGTCCCGAGACGGATGAAGACCTTCGCCGGTCCCTGTTGCAAGAGGCCCGGGACGGGGGCGCTGGAAAACTCTATGAATTCTTGGAGGCCACAGACCCTGAATCGGCCGCCCGCATTCATCCCAACGATGTGGTCCGAATCGTTCGGGCGGTTGAGATTTATCGGCTCACGGGCAAACCGGCATCTCAGGTCCGCACGGCTCACGGATTTCAGGAAGCGCCCGTGCGTGCGCTGAAGCTTTATCTCCGGATGGATCGGGAGGTGCTGTACCGCAGGATCGACCGGAGAAGCCTGGACATGGTCCGGGATGGGCTCATTGAAGAGACACGCGGCCTGCTGGAACGGGGCTATTCGCCCGACCTGAAACCCATGCAGGCCATCGGGTACCGTCACATGGTGAAATGCCTCGACGGCGTCTATTCGCGAGAAGAAGCCGTAGAGACGCTTCAAAAAGACACCCGGCGTTATGCCAAGCGGCAGTTGACATGGTTTCGGGCCGATCCCGAGGCGGAATGGCTGGACCCCGAGGACAGGGACGCTTTTACGAGAAAAATCGGCAGGTTCATGTCCGAGGCGGGTTGATTCCTTAGGATTAAAAGATATTTTTACCACGGATTACACGGATATTCACGGATGCCAAGACATGAGGATCGGTGAAATGAGATGAGAATGCATGATTAAAAAAATTGACTTGTCCATTTTTTCAATACCGGACCATGTTCTTTACTTTTTGGCAGTTTTGTACCATTACTTAATGCTCATCCAGATTTAATGTTCATTCAGAAACAAAAACCAGGTGAAACAAGTAAATGACAAATATGCTTTCCGACAAAATCGCTCTATTTTCGAAAATTCCCCTCTCCCTAGTGTTTCTTTGTTTCCTGATCCTTTCCTTGATCTGCCCAATGAATGCTGCCGCGGACAGGGAGGCGCCGCTCGGCGAGGTGCTGGCGCTGGGCACGGCCAGGCCTGTTGACGGCAATCTGGCGGAGGCACGGAAGCGCGCCATTTCGCGGGCATTGAAAAAGGGCGTGGAACAGGTCCTGCTGACCCGGTTGGGGAGCGACGGCGCGATCAACAACTTCGACAGGATTGTCAGCGAGATCATGCCGGCGGCCAGGGAGTTGATCCAGAATTATCATGTCCTGTCCGAACGGGAGACCGGGGGGACGTACACTGTCCTCATCCGGGTGCGTATCAACGAACAGCTTGCGGAGCAACGGATGAAGGCCGCCGGCGTGGTGGTTGTCGAGGGGCCGCCCGTCAAGCTCCTGTGTCTAGTCTCGGAGCGCAGCGGCGGCGCCGCGCGATACTGGTGGGAAGACCCGGATGCCGATGTGCCCCTGAGCCCCGTAGAATTGGCGCTGTACCGGGAGTTTCAAGAGCGCGGTTTTGCGCCGATCAACCGGACCCTTG
>JAFDKD010000054.1 GCA_019307165.1 Deltaproteobacteria bacterium
TTCCAACGACCTTCAAGAGCGCCTCAAAGAGGACTTCAGCCATTTCGGGCTGGCGCTTCAGAACCTGTATATCAGTTCCATCACGCCCCCTCCTGAAGTTCAGCAAGCCATTGACGACAAGAGCCGGCTGAGCGTGATTCAGGACCTGGACCGATTGGTAAAGATGAAAGCGGCCATGGCTATGGAAAAGGCGGCCGAGTCGCAGGGGGAGGCCGGCTCGGGCCTGGGAATGGGTATGGGGTTCATGATGCCGGCCATGTTTGCGGACATGTTCCGATCTTCGCCCGGGCGGCCCGCCGGCGGAGGCGGCGCGCCCGAGGGCATTCCCTGCCCCGACTGCGGGAACGCCGTCAATAAGGACGCCCGGTTCTGCCCCTATTGCGGGCACCAGCAGCTGGTTTTCGATCAATGCGCAAACTGTGGCAAAAACCTGCCGTCGAATGCCCGGTTCTGCCCCAAGTGCGGTCATTCGGCCGAGGAAAAACCCGCTCCGGTCAACTGCCCCCACTGCAAGACCGAGAATCTGGCGGGCGCCACGTTCTGCAACCAGTGCGGTGAACGGCTGAATCCTTAGATTATGAATTGATTAAAATTTTGAGGATCAAAATTTTATGGCGTATCGGGTTGAGCAGGAGTGCCCGCAATGCGGGGCGCCCGTGGAGTTGGAGGAGACGGACCGGCTCATTCAGTGCCCGTACTGCCTTGTGAAAAGCTTCATTTTCACCCCCGACCACTTCCGCTTTGTCCTTCCCCGAAAAGCCGAACGCGAGAGAACCATCTACGCGCCCTACCTCCGCTTTAAAGGGGCCGTCTTTTTCTGCGTGGACCAGACCATCGGTTATCGTGTCGTTGACATCAATCATGCGGGATCGTCTTTCAATGGATTGCCCGTATCCCTTGGAATGCGGCCCCAGGCTTTGAAGATGCGGTATCTGTCGCCCACCGAGGAATCGATACTGCTGAAAGTGGAAATGAAACCCTCGGATATTTTGAAGCGCGCCGCCAACCTGTCATCGGGAAGCGGGCCGGGACAGGTGTTCCACCGAGTTTTCATCGGGGAGGCCCTGAGCGTCATTTACCTACCATTGTTTTTAAAGGGAAACCGGCTCTTTGACGGCGTACTCGACAGGCCCCTGACGGAACTAAGCCATGGGGGGGAAGAAATCGACGCGGCGACCCGGTTGTCATCCCGTTGGGGTTTGACCTTCATCCCCACCCTGTGCCCGGGCTGCGGTTGGAATCTGGACGGGGAGCGGGACAGTGTGGTCCTCTTCTGCGCTAACTGCGAAAGCGCCTGGAAAGCCTCCAAAGGCAAGTTCATCAGGATGGATTTCGGGACCGATTCGTCCAAAGACCCCGATGCCGTGTACATGCCGTTTTGGAAGATGGCGGGGAGGGTTCAAGGCCTGGAAATTGAGTCTTTTGCCGATTACGTTCGAATCACGAACCAGCCCGTGACCGCGGGGGAGTCGCGCCGCGATAAAGCGATGTATTTCTGGGTCCCGGCATTCAAGATCCGCCCAAAACTGTTTCTCAATCTGGCGCGGCATTTTACGTTGGCCCAACTCGAAGCGAATCCGAAACCGATCGTGCCGGCAAAGCACCGCCACCCGGTGACCCTGCCGCTGAGTGAAGCCGAGCAGGCGGTCAAGATAACGCTTGCCGGTTCCGCTATGAACAAGAAAGAACTTTTCCCCCGGCTGCCGGGCATACGATTCGAACCGGGAAGATCCCGCCTGATCTATCTTCCGTTCAGGGAAACCGTGCACGATTTGATTCAGGAGAAGACAAACGCCGCCATCAATAAAAACGCGTTGGCCTTTGGCAGGAGCCTCTAGGGCGATAAAATCCTTTTTTTGCCCCATTTTCCTGATACAATGGGATGTGCCAAAGTTTGAGTAAAAACATCCACGCGGATTATATTTATAATATTGTAAGTCAGCCAAAATAGGCAAAATAACGTGCTCATTATGTGCCAATAAACCTTTAGAAAATATAAAAAAATAATAAAATCAACACATTGGCCAGTTTTTTTACTTGACTTGTCGCGCGGATTTTTGTAATAGGCATAATCGGGGCAAATTCCATCGACCCGGCCCGATCCGGCAGATGCAATATTTTTTGGCAACAACCGTCCGGCGGCGCCAACTTGAGTGGCGCCCGCGGGGCCTGAAAAATGAGGTTGCTCGGAATGTCGATGATATCGAACCGATTCCGCACTGAAATTTCCTCGTCAATCCGGTTGGTTATCTTTAACCGGGCGGGGAGACCCCCTTGTTTTGGCGATAAGTGGCACGCGATTTGCTGGGAATCCACGGCAAGGGAATGCGTATAACGCAGTTGACGGTGATTTTAAGACAGCTTTAAAGGGGGCATGTCATGTCTGAGCGTCATATAGCGGGGCAGATAGGGAAAGGGCGTTTCCTTGCGACCGCATGGTTCGGCGTGGCGCTTTTTTTTCTGGGGGCGGCGGCCATGTCGTTTGCCGGTCAGGAAAGCGCGGACCAGTTACTCGCTAGGGCCTTCGAGGTCGGCAAGACCATCCCAAACAAATTCAACAAGGCCGAGGCGCTGACACGAATTGCCGATGACTATACCCGCGCCGGGCAGTACGAGCAGGCATTTGCGGTGATCGAGGCCATTGAGGAACCCTATCACAAGGCGATGGCCCTAGTCAGAACCAGCGATCAGGCCTGGAAGAACGGTCAGCGGGACCAGACCGAAGGGATGCGCAGGAAGGCCCTTGAAACGGCTGAATCCATCGAAATACCCAAGTGGAAAGCCACGGCATATATTGCCGTGGCCGAATCCTATGCCGGGACCGACCAGATTGATAAGGCAAATCAGACCCTGACCAAGGCCAATGAAATCGTCGAGGGCATTGAGGACGATCAGTGGAAGGCCGGCCTCTGCACGGAAATGGGGGAAGCATATCTGGGATACGGCAGGCGTGAGGAAGGACTAAAACTTCTCGGTCTAGCGTTCGAGTACGCCAAGACCCTGGAAGACGCCTATGACACCAAGGCATCCCCAGGCGAAGACAGGATCAGCGTATTGGATCGGATTGCCGAGGAATACATGGATGCGGGTGAGTATGTGCGGGCCCAGGAAGTACGGGAAACCATTGCTGAAAAGTATACGAAAACGGCTGAAAAGAGTCGCGGCGTGCGTATCCAGCTGGCGGCAAACAAATATGAAGAGGCCCTGAAGACGGCGGAGGCCATGGAAGATCCGCACACAAAGGCACATACGCTCATTCAGATCAGTATTCACGCCTGGTTCACGGGTAAAAAGTCACTTTCGCTGAACACCATGGACCGGGCCTTTGAGGTGGGCAGGGCAATCGAGGAGCCCTTTGTACAGGCAAAGGCGCTGTACCCGGTTGCTCGGGCCTACGCCAGGGGAGGCTATTATGGCAAGGCCCACGAGGTGGTGGAGGCGGTGAAGGAAAAATCGGTTCGCGAGCTGGCACTGAGCCGTCTTGTAGGGTTTTACGCGGAAGCGGGCAAATACCCCGATGCCCAAAAAACGGCGGAAAGCATTGAGGACGTCTACTACCGCTCAGTGGCCCTGGACAATATGGCCGCAGCTTACGTGCGGGCGGGAAACAAGGCCATGGCCGCGGACATGACCTCAAAGGCGCTGGATACGGCACAGAACATCGACAACACCTACAGGAAGGGCGAGATATACAAACGGGTGTCACGGCGCTATGCGGAAGCAGGGCAATACGATCAGGCCCTTGTGGTTGCGGAATCAATTGAAGATGATTATCACAAATCCACTGCTCTCTATTGGATATCCTACTGGGCGGGCGCCGAAGGTGAGTACGGCCGGGCCGGCAACATTGCAGAGGGGATCAGCGACCCCTATTACCAGGCGTCGGCATTTACGTGCCTCGCTGAAAGACGTCTGTGAGAGGCATAAGAAAGTGCAGAGCGCATAGGGCAGAGAGCAGAGAGCAAACAGAATTCAGGAAAAATACCCCGGATGATATCGCCGCTGTTCGCTATGCGCCATGCTCTTTGCTCCATGCAATTCCGCGCCTTACAACGTGGCATCCCGAGTTTTTTCCAGCGGGGAGATGGTTGTTTTCAGACAGCCTGTTTACACTGATTTACCGAATAGGGTCCCCCCGGATAAGCGCCACCGGGTTCTGAACCATGATCCGCTGCACGGCATCGGCTCCGGCCAGCGCCCTCAGTTTCAGGACCGCTTTTCTCATTGTCGGGGGGCGGACGGTGGCCGAGTGGGCGTCCGATGCCATGAAGTGGACGAGATTCGCCCGGATCAACTCAATCGTGCCCTCCTGGGCCGGTTTTCCGAAATCGCCCGTGAGGCTGCCCCCGGCGATCTGGAAAAGTGCACCGGCCGAAGCCGGCCCGCGGGCGAACCCGGTCTCGCGTTGAATGGCCGGGCTTTTTTCCGGGTGGGTGATGATGGGGGTAATCCCGGCGCCTCTAAGGCTTCGGATCAGCCCGGTAACGGCTTCCGGGACGAACGGCTCGGGCAGTTCAAGGCAAATATAACGGCCTGTATCATTCAATGTCATGAGCCGCCCCAGCCTCAGGTCATCCATGATTTCCGGGCTCATATGAATTTCGGCGCCGGGAAGAACGACCAAGGGGATGCCCTCGATGCTGAGCGCCTCGTTGAACGCATGACAGGCCGCCAAAACGTCCTCCCGCCGGTTTTGATAGCGTCCGTTCAGGGTGTGCGGGGTGGCGACCGAAATGCGGATGTCGTTTTCCACTGCGGCCCGCGCCATGTCCAGCGATTCCTGGAGCGTCGCGGGGCCGTCATCCCTGCCGGGAAGGATATGGGAGTGAATATCGATCATAAGCGCCTGGTTTCAAGACTCAATAACCCAGGCCGGGCAAAAACGCAATGATTGTTCAGTTGTGTGTAAGCCATAAATCACAACCCAGGTGTTTCGGCGGCCCCATGCGCTCGGATGTTGCAAAGTTCAGGAATCCTATGTTCGAGGAGATGCATCATGCTTAGACGGAAAAGGTCCTTAAAAGCGTTGAACGCACTGCTTGCCGCTGTTTTTTGCGTCTGGGTGTGCGCGGCAACTGCCGTGGCCGGTAATGACACCGGGAACACCGTGCAGCTGGCGCAAGCCGAAAAAGAACCCAAGAAACCCAGCCGCGCCGAAGCGGATATGAAAAAGCAGATGACCAAGATCATGGACCAGGTCTTCATGGTGCTGAACACCGTCATGTCCATGGAAGGCTTGAGCGATGCCGAAAAGCGGGACAGGGCCTACGAATTTCTCCGTACCTTTCGGTACGGCGAGGAGGGCAAGGGATATATCGTCGCGGTGAGCCTGGCCGGGGTGATCCAGGTGGAGCCCAATATCCTCGAACTGGTGGGAAAGGACCTCCGCAGCCTCGAGGACCCCAACGGTATCAAGGTATTTGAGGCATTCACCCGTATCTGCCTCGAGCAGGGGCAGGGGTGGACAACCTATTTATGGCCCAAATCGGGAAACAAGGAATGGCACGTTCCCACTGTCGGTTTGGTGAGGTACTTCGAGCCCTTGGGGTTGGCCGTCGTCACCTCGTACACCCCTATCAACATCGATGTGCAGGACATGGGGACGCCTTACATCGATGACCAGGCAACCGCTTCACCCACATAGCACAGAGAACGGCATGGGGTTAAACATAGAAAAAAATGATGCGAGCCCGGGTTGGAAGGGCGTAGGAATTGAAAGCAAGGGATTATGGTCTATAACAAGGAGCGCCGGATGCGGGATCGGAAAAGCAGATTCTTGAAATTGGGGGTGCGCCTGTCACTGCTTGCGGGTGTGTCGTTTTTTCTGCTTGTATGGGGGAATATGGCGGTCGCAGGACCCAAGATAACACTGAAGCCCATGGTTACCGTGGCCGGGAAATACGACAGCAATTTTTACGGCGTGGAAAAGGGCGAACGGGGCGTGTATACCCTTCTCGTTCAACCCGGCATCAAGGTGGGGATGGTCATGCCGAAAACCAGCGTGGAGTTCGCCTATGCGCTCGAGGGTTATGTGTACCAGGATTCCAGCACCGTGCCCGAGGGCCAAAGAAAGGCCAGCGACCTGAATTACATCGGGCACCTCTTCAATTTGGCGCTGAATTATCAGCCCACCAGACGGCTTAACCTGGGGTTGACGGACTCCTTCTACATGACCCGCTACCCTTATTATTACGACCGGCTCACCACCATCATCGACAAGCGGAAATACTGGATCAATCGCTTCAGCCCCAATATTTTTTATGATTTTAAAAATCGCCTGTCCGCAGGCCTCCGGTACGACTGGCGCCGAATCCGGTACGATAAGGACGAGGTGGAAGAGGTGGGTGAAGGCACGTTTTACGGGGATTCGGACTCCCATGAACTGGGGCTGGCCGTGGGGTACAACCCCACGCGCACGACCACGCTCGATTTCGACTACAAATACATGCAGCTCGAGTACGTCGACGGGATGCTGGCCGAGAACGACTACAAAATGCACTGGTTCATGCTTCAGGGACAGAAGCGCTACAAGTATTTCGCATTCGATGCCGGCATCGGATGGCAGACGCGGGATTACCCAAATGACACTGCGGTGCAGACCAACGACGACTTCACCTTCAAGCTGGGCATTACCGGACAGAGCCCCCCGCCCTCCGAGCGGAGGCGCCACCTGGGCAGGGTGTTCCTGAGGCCCATGGACCATTTCTACCTGGGGTGGATCCGCATGCCCAGCACCTATGGCGAATACTACACGGCCGACCGCTTCACCTTGAGTGTCGGCAACCTGTTTTACGACCGCATCAACGTCCAGCTCCGCGGCTGGTATCAAATCAGCGACTACAATGAGTTTACCGGCATCACTGCAGGCGGCGGCACGGAGACCCGGTACGACGAGACCTTTGATGCGTCGGCCAGGGTAGGGTACCTTTTCACGGATGTCCTCGCGCTGAACCTCACCGGCGGTCGGCAGGAGCGGGATTCGAATCTGTCGGGGTACGGTTACATCAACAATTATGCGATTCTGTCTCTCGATTTCAATTACGACATAGGCGCCATAGGAGGATTCGTGCGGGAGGCCATGTATTACTGGTAGGAGGCCCGACATATTTCATCATCGTTCGCCACGGGGCCGGGTCTGCGTCATCCCTTGGGGCGGTTTTTTAGGGCATGCATGTTAAAACCCATGTTGTCATATGGGGTCGCGGTTCTGACCTGTATCGTGCTGGTTTTCCTGTTTTCTCCGTTTTCGGCGGCACAGGACAAGTCTTACCGGATCGGCCCGGAAGACGTGGTTACCATCACCATTTACGCCGGCGGCGAGGAACAGCACACGTCCGACGTCACCGTGTCGGCACAGGGAATCATGAACGCGCCCTTTCTCGGGTCGGTGCGCGCCGCCGGCCTGACACCCAGCCAGCTGGAGTTGCAGATCACCAAACCCCTGGCCAAAGATTACTTTGTGGATCCCAAGGTCCACGTCCGCATCAAGGAATTTCACAGCATCAGCTATTATATCTCCGGCGCGATCCAGAGCCCCGGGCTTTACGAGATGACCTCACAAGCCAGCCTGCTGGAACTGATCGCCAAGGCCGGAGGGGTTTCCTTCACCGCCGGGAACGTGGCCTTCATCATGCGAAGCGCCGCCAGTCACGTGATGCAAGGCGAGCCGATCGATGATGTCATGTCCAAGAGCGAACCCATCAAAATAGACCTCCGGGGGCTTTTGGAGCGGGGCGACCAGAGCGAGAACCCGCTGCTGGAGGCCGGTGATGTGATTTACATCCCCCCCAAGCAGGCACTCAGACAGTCCGCCTCCAAAGTTTACGTGGAGGGCGAAATCCGGAACCCGGGTCTCTATGACTATCAGCCCGGCATGACGGCCCTCAGCGTCTGCATCATGGCGGGCGGGTTTGTCAAGTTCTCCGCCCCTAACCGGGCCAAAGTCATCCGCAAAAAGGGCGATGAGGTGGAGGTGATCAAGATCAACCTGTACAAGGTCCAGGAGGGGAAGATCGCCGACGTGGAACTGCAGGCCGGCGACCGGGTGTTTATACCCGAATCATGGCTTTAATCAGGGACAGGTCGAGGTCGAGGTCGAGGTTGAGAAAAACATAGGTTAAGGCTAAGGTTAAGGTTGAGTCCGCAACTGAATCATCAGTCACCCTTCGCTCAACCTTAACCTCAGTCTGTTCGTGCTTTTTACGACCGCAGGGAGCCCCGCCCAACAACGGCGGGATCTCCGCTACGCTACGACGGGCGAGAGAAATCCAGTATCTTGAATCTAGTATCTCGTATCCAGCATCCAGTAACGACGCACAAAGAACCAAGAACATCTTTTGTCTCTAGACTCTAGTCTCTAGCCTCTAGACTCTGGTCTCTAGACTGTACACCAAGCACAAGGAACCGAGCACCAAGCACATCAATGCTGACACCATCAAAGAACCCAAGTACGGAAACCGAGCAACCACTGGAGTTGGTCCAGTACCTCCATGTCATCCTCCGGTACAAGTGGTTTATCCTTCTGTGCATGGCCATCGTGGTAAGCCTCGCATTGCTTCACAATTCCAAGATGGTCCCCGTTTACAAGGCCACCGGCACGATTATCATCGACCGTGAAATGCCCAAGGTCCCCATATCCTCCCAGGGGTTCTACTACCAGAGCTACCTGTCCGAACTCTACACCTTTAATACCCATTTCAAATTGATCAGGTCGCGAGTCGTGCTGAGGGATGTGGTCGAGCGCCTGGATCTGGACAAGATCGACAAACGGCAGGAAAAGGAAAAATTCGGGGAACTGAGTGTTTTCAAGAAATACATTAATCAGTTGAAGACAAATTTTCGACTCCTGTTCAATTTGGACCGGACGGCGGAGTTGGATGCGGACCTGGATGAGGACCCGGGTTCAGATCCGTCCGCGAGCCCGGACCGGGACCCGGCGTCTTCCCCGCCGGGTGAAGTTCGGAATCGGGCCGATGCCATTGCCGAGTCGCTCGCCGATATGATTGAAATCGAGCCTGTTGAAGAGACGCGCCTGCTCAATATCCACGTCTCCAACACGGATCCGGTTTTGGCCCGGGATATCGCCAACACCTTGGCACAGGCTTATATCGACTTCAATATTAAGAACCGGCTCAAGTCGACGCAGAACACGCTGGGGTGGCTGACGGATCAGCTGTATGAGATGAAAAAGAGTCTGGAAGATGCCGAGGCGGAATTCCTGGCTTACAAGCAGAGCGTCAAGCTCATCTCCGTGGAAGACAGCCAGAAGATGATCGCCGAAAAGATCACGAACTTCAACGATGCCTATTTGAAGGCGAGAAACAGGCGGCTCGAAGTGGAGGCCAAGCTGGGCCAACTGGAGCGTTTTAAAGGTTCCGGGGGGGACGTGCCTCACCTGCGTTCCCTCATAGACAATCCGCTCATCGATTCGCTTTACAGTCAGTTGCTGGATGCGGAAATAGAGCTTTCCCGCATGAGCGAGGTCTATAAATCCAAGCATCCCAAGGTCATACAGGCCAGGACCAGCATCGGCGACATACGGAAAAAAATCGGGCAGGAGATCCGAAAAGAAGTCGGAAACCTCAAGGCTGAAAGATCCGTACTTATTGCCAGGGAAAGAGTGCTGCAGAAGACCATTGCCGATTTTGAAAACGAGGCCATGGAAACGAACACCAAGGAACTCCAGTCCACCATTCTGGAGCGTAACGTGGACACCAACCAGCGCCTTTACGACGCGATCCTTGCGCGTCTGAAAGAGGCCGACCTTTCCGGCAACATCGATGTTTCCAATATACGGATCACGGAGAAGGCACTCCTGCCGGGCGGGGCCCTGGATCAGGGGAAACGCCGAAACGTCCTGTTGGCAGCCCTCATCGGCCTGATGATCGGCGCAGGGCTGGCGTTCCTGTGGGAATATATGGATCGGTCCCTGCGTAACGAGGAGGATGTGGAGAAAAGCCTCGGTCTGCCTGTCCTTTCGGTCATTCCCATAGGTGAACAGGCCAAGGGTGGAGGCTACGGGAAGCGTTTGGGAAAGCGAAGCAAAAAAAAATAGGTTAAGGCTAAGTGCTCTTTTTCATAAGTACGGTGACTTATTTCCAGGATAGTCCCACCGCCCGCTTCGCTAGAGGCGCAAAGGGCGCAGAGTAAAACATATATTTCTTTAAGCAAAAAAATCT
>JAFDKD010000496.1 GCA_019307165.1 Deltaproteobacteria bacterium
CATATTCGCGATTTTATTCCCGGTTGGGCGCCCAGCAGTCCTCATACCACACCCAGAAACCGTCAACCAGGTCCTGCCAGACCAAGTCCCAGTCCGTGGCGTCCAGCATGCCGTCCCCGTTGTAGTCACCGCAGGTGTCCCACGTCCACCAGCACGAAATCGTCCACTCGTAGTAGGTGTCGATGATGTCATTGACGTAGGCATAGAAATCGGCGTCATTGACGACAGCGTCCCCATTGTAGTCTCCGCAGTCGATTCCCAGATCGACGTAGGTGGAAATCCATGCCACGTAGTTCGAGACCCGCGTATACACACCATAGTAGCGGGCCAGGGCGCAGCCGCTTCCCCAGCTGACAATGCCGGCCAGAGAATAACTCCCCCGGCCGTCGGCTACCATCAGGGGGCCGCCGCTGTCGCCGGTGCAGGCATCCTTGCCGCCGTCGCTGTAACCGGCGCAGATCATGTCGGCAGCCACGCTGAATCCGTAGCTTTGCCGGCATTCCGGGTTGGAAATCAGGGGGACATCCACCTGCATGAGCAGGTCGGGATAATTTACGAATATGGGACTGATGTTTGTATCTCCCCAGCCGATCACCGTGGCTATTTCGCCGGGAAAAGCCAGCAGAAACTCATTCGCGGGCGTGATGAGCGAAGGAATGGGCATCTGCTGCGAGGGCTCGGACAGTTCCAGAAGCGCAATATCGTTGTCATACCGAAAAGGACTGTAGTCGGGATGTATCAGCTTGCGGGATACCGAAATTCGCTCATATTGCTCCGGTGGTGCGCTTAAATCATTGGTGCCCAGCACCACATTGATCTCGCTCACCGGGTCTTCCGCGCAATGGGCTGCGGTCACGACCCAGTTGGGATGGATCAGCGTACCGCCGCAGTACTGGCCGGCGTCGATCGACGGTTGGCCGGCTAATACAATGGCCGCCATCCAGGGCCACGCGCCGGACCGGGCTTGGTCGCCCCCGATAATGCGCGGTTCCACAACGCCGGTCTCCGCGAGCGAGTTTGTATTCAAGGCAAAGATGAAAAGGCCGGACACGAGTACTCGCAGAATAAGAGCGGACCATTTATTTGGGGTCATCCATTTTCTCCAGAATTCCAGTCGCATTAAAAGTCATTTTCGAACATGTCCCTCTATTCTAATCACAAAGCCGAATACTTCAACGAGGTTTCAGACATTCGTTGTGCGCGGTTGTTTTTCCCTCGTTCCTTGATCGATATTCCTTATTGGACGGCTGGACGAAATACCGGGCATCCTGGCCGACCGCCGTTCAGCTAAGGGGACCTAAATCCACCGCCTAATTTTGACCCGGCTGTTTCATGGGATAGATCAGGGGGGTTAGCGGGCCTTGACCAGCAATACCTGGCTCGGGAAAATCGTGCTTCTGGGCGTGAGGTTATTCAACCTGAGAAACTCGGACAGATCCATGTGGTGCTCCCGCGCGATCAGGTAGGGGGAATCCCCTTTGCGCACCGTGTAGGCCCGTGTATTCATGGCTGCCACCGTTTCCGTCTTTTCCCGAATCCTCAATATCTGCCCCTCCTGGAGGCGCGTACTTTTCAGATTGTTCAGGGATTTGATTGTGTTTACGGTGGTCCCGTATCGATTGGCGATCCGCCACAATGAATCGCCCTTGCGGACCCGGTAGGTCACCGTACCGCCGCGTTGGCCGGTTTTTTTCGAAGGCGGGCCGGCGGGTCGCGCGGATGCATAGGTCCTGCGGGTGGGTACTTTGAGCGTCCATCCCGCCTTGATATAGCTGCTTTTTCGCAGGCCGTTGGCCCGCATAATAGCCCCGACGCTGGTATGATACCGTTTTGCAATGCCGGACAATGTCTCGCCTTTGCGCACCTTGTGCCGCACATGGGCGGGCGTAGGCGGGTTCCAGACGGGTATTTTGTCGATAGCGGCCATCAAGGATTCGCTTTTTCCCGGGGGGACGCGCAAGTCATAGGGCCGGTTGGGGGTGGAATTATAACGCAGTTCGGGATTCAGGCCTTTCATGGTTCGTTCGGAAATGCCCAGACGTTTGGCAATGGTCTTCAGGTGGACCTGTTTGTTGATTTTTACCTTTTCGGACTTCAGTTCGGGCGCTACCGGCGGCAGCGTAAACCCGTGAGCGGCGGGATCGGATACGATGTGAAGCACGGCCAGGAATTTGGGTACGTAAAACGCCGTTTCACGCGGAAGTTTTCTGTAAAGGTCCCAGAAATTATCCAGATAGTTGATTTTCTGGGAACCGATCACCCTCAACACCCTTCCTTCACCGCAATTGTAAGCTGCCAGCGCGGTGGTCCAGTCGCCGAAGATTTGGTGAAGGTCCGTCAGGTAGGCAATCGCGGCCGCAGTGGATTTCTCTGGGTCCATGCGCTCGTCGGTCCAGCGGTCCCGCTTCAAGCCGTATTTATATCCTGTTGAGGCGATGAATTGCCACATCCCCAGCGCCCGGGCGCGTGAAAGGGCGCGGACCTTGAAACCGCTTTCAATCAAAGGCAGCCACGACAGTTCCTCGGGAAGACCCGCATCCTTGAGTGCCGCCAGGATAGCCGGCCGGTATTTGCCGGACCGGCGGTAGGCGGCGATAAAAAAATCTCTATGCCTGCCTTTCAGGAGGCTCAGGGCCTTGTCCACATGCCGGTTCGTTTCCAAAGGGATGGCCGTGTGCAGGCCGTTGGCCACCGTGTAACGGGATGAATAAACCTCAACGATACGCTTGGAAATGGTAACGCGGAGATCGTCCCGCTGCTGGAGGATATCGGGGGCACTGTCGGGACTGATTAGCAGAATAAGCGAGTAGGCCTCATCCAATGCATCGATAGCATTTCCCAGTTCGCCGCGTCCCCAGTAGTCGTCCGCTGCCTGTAAAAACCCGAGCGCTGAATCCAGCAGTTCCTGATTCGATTTCTCTACGGTCTTCAACGGTGCCGGCGGCGTCTTGGTCCGGGGCTTTTCTTCGGGGGCAGGCGCCTTCTTTTCTTCAATGGTCCTAGACGCATCAGGATCCGGGGCTGACGGGGCCGCGGGTTTCGTAGAGGGAGGCGGAGCGGGCGGGTCTTTGCGGGCGGACTCGGGTGCCGGTTGCGCGATTGTTTCAGGTGTTTCTGCAACCTGTGGCGATGCCGTGTGCTCCGGCTTCGTATGGGGGGCCTGTGTGGCGCATGCGCATATGATCGCCGTTGCGGTGATGAGCGTCAGAATTTCCAGGAGGAGGTTCCGAATCATATATTTCAACCGTTCAAGAGGGATATATCCAAATAATCAACTATTTCAATTATTTTAGACAAATTATGCCAATTTTTCACAATTTCATTATTCCTTTTATTATCGAAGCAAACTAAATTCGTCAGAGGAGTATAGGAGAACCCTTTGTTATGGTCAAGGAGTTTGCACAGTCCCTGATCAGCGGCGAGATATCATCTGTTTTGGGCGAATTCAAATGGCTACCTCAACAGAGAATATCGAATATTGAATACTGAACAAGGAAGGTCGAAGGAGAAGGAAATTTCAAATTTAGAAATTAGAATTTAAAAAACAAAAATAATGACAAGTCAAATGAAACTCCGTGCTCGTGCTCAGCGAAGTGGCGCTCGTAATCGCGGGGATGTAGGGCGGCATTTTA
>JAFDKD010000055.1 GCA_019307165.1 Deltaproteobacteria bacterium
GCCCAGCACCGTGGAAATGGCCAGCGCGACGGCCGGTTTCCGGTCGTATCGCAGGTAGGCGTTCGTCGGCTCCCGGTAGCCGCGGCGGATATGGGCCACGTCCCGCAGATAGACCAGGGGCCCGGAATCGACCCCCTTTCCCCTGACGAGGAGGTCCCCGAACTCTTTTTCCGATGTAAATTCACCCGTGGGGTTGATTGCGAGGTATTCCCTGCCCACGCTCATGTATCCCGAGTCGGCGGGCAGGTTCTTGGCGGCCAGGGCATTGTAGATGTCCTGCTGTGAGATGCCCAGTTCCGCCATTTTTTCACGCCGCATCTCCACGTAAACGACTTCCTGCTGGACGCCGTAAAGGACGATTTTCTTTACATCCTGTGCGTGAAGCAGTTCCCGCTGGAGGAACTTGGCGAATTCATAGAGTTCCATGTAGGTGTAGCCCTCACCCGAGATGGCCACGTACACGCCGTACACGTCGCCGAAGTCGTCGTTGACGATGGAAGGGCCGGCCCCGGGCGGCAGCTGACGCTGATAGTCGTTGACCTTGCGCCGGAGTTCGTCCCAGACCTGAGGGAGGCCGACCTTATCGTACCGGTCCTTGATCCGGACCTTGATCTGGGAATATCCACGCGAAGACCGTGACTCGATCCATTCCAGCTGCCCCAGCTGCTGGACGGCCTTTTCGACGACGTTGGTGACCTCCTCCTCCACTTCCGCGGCCGACGCGCCCGGGTAGGGCGTCACCACGACCGCCTCCTTGATGGTGAACTCGGGGTCTTCCAGGCGGGAGAGGTTGTTGAACGACACAACCCCCACAACGACCAGCAGAATGGTCATGACCCAGGTGATCACGCTTTTGTGCAGGCTGAGTTCAGCAATATTCATCGCTTGTAGCCCTCCAGTTCCTTCAGGTCCCTCACCTGCATGCCTTCGCGCAATTGCGCCACGCCGGTGACGGCGACATGATCGCCCGGCTTGAGGCCGTCCAGGATCCGGATGCTTGCGCTTCCCGTGAGTTCCCCCGCGATTACGGGCCGTGCACTGACCTTCATGGTCCCGCGGTCCACAATCCACACCTTGGATTTTCCCGATTCATCGGCGAACACGGCGATGGCGGGGATAATGATCTTTTCCGCGCCCGATTCCTGGGCCTTCCCCTTTCCCGACACGGTGGCGGTCATCCCGGGCAGGACCCGGATGTCATCCGGAGCGGGCATGGTCAGGACCACCTGGTAGGTCAGGGTGGCCGGGTCGGCCCGGGTGGCAAATTCCTTCAGGGTCGCCATGTATTGTTTCCCCGGACTCGAAGGGAATTCGACCACGGCGTCGGCGTCGCCGGTGCGAACAACGGCCATGAGGTTTTCCGGGACATCCACGAGGATCTCCACGCTGGACAGGTCGTCGAGGGTGACGACGGGCTGTTTCCTTCTGACTTCCTGGAAATTGTCCACGTATCTCCTGGCGATGACGCCGGAGAAGGGGGCCTTGAGATAGGTGTATTTAAGTTTGTTTTTGGCGTCATCCACGGACGCCTGGAGCGATGCGATATCGGCCTGGGCCTTGTTGACCCCTTCACGCCGCCGGTCCACCATGGACTGGCTCACGGCGCCCGGGTCCTTTTTCTTGATCCTGAGTACACGGTCATACTCGGTCCGGGCCAGCTGCAGGGCCGCGTTGGCCTTGGCCATCTGTCCCTCGGCGTTGCGGAGGTTCACCTTGTAGTCCTTGGGATCGATACGCGCCAGCAGAGCGCCCGATTTAACCTCCTGGCCTTCCTGGATCGGCAGTTCGATGAGCGGGCCCCCCACCTGAAATGCCAGGTCGACCCGCTTGGCTGCCCGGACCTTGCCGGGGAGCTTGCGCTTGAATACTTCGGCGCCGGACTGTACGGTAAAGATCTTGATCGGGCGGATCAGCTTTTTGATGGGCGCTTTTTCCTCCTCCTTGCCGCAGGAGATGAACAGCACCGGCGCAAGGGCGGTCAGAAAGATCAGCGCCAAAATGGTGGAGCCGGATATATGGATATTCCACGCGCCTTTTCCTGGTCTCATGGGTTCATACCTCGATTTACCTGAAATGATTTGGTCCGTCAGACCTTGGAACGATGAATTTTACCTAAATTTTGCAAAATCCAGGTTTTTATAAAAAATTAGATGTGCCGTCGCAATGGTTCGGATTACGTTAAGGTTAAGGTAAGATATACGGTCTTTTCAATTCCGTCTATTTTTCATAAAATAAAACGATATTGTCAACTTGCTTTTTGAGGGACCATGACCCTGCCGGAGAACAAGACCAAGATTGTCTGCACGATCGGGCCCGCGTCCGAGCCAAGAGAGATCCTGACCCAGATGATATATGCGGGCATGAATGTGGCGCGCATCAATTTTTCTCATGGGGATTTTCCCGGCCATGCAAGGGTGATCGAGACGATACGCGCCGCCGCCGGAGAGACGGGGCGACGCGTTGCCGTCATGGCCGACCTTCCCGGCCCAAAGATGCGCATCGGGGAATTCGAAAAGGAGCCGGTCGAGCTGAAGTCCGGCGATGTCTTCACCCTGACCACCCAAGACATTTCAGGAAACGGTGAACGCGTCTCCGTCACGTTCGAAGGCCTGCCTCGGGCGGTCAAGCCCGGAGACCGGCTGTTTCTCAATGACGGCCTGGTGCAACTCCAGGTCAAGCGCGTGGAGGGCACCGAGGTTGCGTGCGAGGTCCTGGTGGGCGGCGAGCTTCGCGCCCGCAAAGGGCTCAATCTCCCGGGTATCGACCTGGGCATCAGCGCCTTCACGGAACACGACCGGGAATGTCTTGAATTCGCTTTGGCGCAGGGTGTGGATGCGGTGGGCCAGTCTTTTGTAGAGCGGGCCGCCGACGTGGAAGCGGTCCGCGAGGCCGCTGCATCCCTGGGTTACAGGCCCTTCATCATCGCCAAGATCGAGAGGATCGGGGCACTCGATCATCTCGATGAGATCCTGGATGCGGCCGACGGCATCATGGTGGCCCGGGGCGATCTCGGGGTGGAGATCCCCATTGAAAAAATTCCCGTGGTTCAGAAGCAAATCATGCGCAAGGCATTGTATCGAGGGAAGCCCGTGATCACGGCCACGCAGATGCTGGAATCCATGACCGGCAACCGCCGGCCCACCCGCGCGGAGTCTACCGACGTGGCCAATGCCATCCTGGACGGCACGGACTGCGTCATGCTGTCGGCGGAATCGGCCATGGGGGCCTATCCGGTGGCCGCTACACGGATGCTGGCGCGGATTGCGGCAGCCATTGAACCCCAGCGGTCGCGGTCCCAATTGCAGGAAGCCCTGAAAAGATATGGGTTTGATGCCGATATCAGTCTCAAGGATTTAATCGCCTTGAGCATACTGACCACCGTGGAGCGGGTGACCCCGGCCACGATCATGGTCCCCACTGAATCGGGTGCAACGGCCAGAAACATCACCCGTTTCAGGCTCCCGGTGTGGATATCCGCATTCAGCCCCAGTGAGCGGACCTGCCGGGAACTTCAATTTTCCTATGGCGTTTACGCGGTTCATGAGCCCGAGCTGCCCGAGGAATGGAATCGCTACGCTTCGGAACACCTTGGTTTTCTCGGCGAAGCGGGCGGGCTCGTGGTCCTGGCGGAGGGGCCGTCCCCCAGAAACCCGGAGGCCAATCACCGCATGGAACTCATTGAACTTGAAAACCCGGCGAACGGAGGGACCGACGACCGGTAACCCGGTCCCGGAGAACGATTCATGTCAAACTGCCTGTATATCACGGCCACGGAGGCCCGGAGCGGAAAATCCCTTATTGCGCTGGGCTTGATGGAGACCCTGCTTCGAAAGGTGAAGCGGGTCGCCTTTTTCCGCCCCATCATCACCGGCGGCAAAAGATCCGGCCACAGAGACAAGGATATTCATCTGATCGCGTCGCACTTCGGCCTGGATATTCCCCATGACACGATGTTCGGGTGTACGGCGGCGGAAGCCGCCCAACGTCTTTCCAGCGGCGGAAAAGGGGCCGGAGTTCTCGACGAGATCATCCGAAAATTCAACGAACTCAGGGAAAACGCCGATTTCATCCTTTGCGAGGGGACCGATTTCGTCAGTTCCACGGCCGCGTTCGAACTGGACATCAACGCGGAGATCGCCAAGAACCTGGGGTGCCCCGTCCTGCTGGTGGCCAATGCCCGGGACAAGACGCCGCGGGGTCTCATGCAGTCCGTGGAACTGGCGCTCGATTCATTGAACGACAGGGGGTGCCACATGGTGGCCACCATCCTCAACAGGACCGATGCCAAGAGCCATGCCGGCCTGGTGAAAGAGGTGGCGGCCGCGACGGCGGCGCGGGATCAACTCGTTTACGACATTAAGTATGACCAGGTCCTCGGGAAGCCGACCGTGGGGGAGATCGCCCGGATCCTGGACGCCGAGATCTTATACGGGGCGGATCAATTGAACCGGCACGCGCGCCACATTGTCGTCGCGGCCATGCAGCTCAGGAATTTCCTGAAGCGGATCAAGCACGGGACCCTTGTCATCACGCCCGGGGACCGGGCCGATGTCATTCTCGCCTGCCTGTCCGCGGTCTCGTCCGCCAGCATGGAAACCATTGCCGGCCTGCTGCTGACGGGTGGATTGAAGCCGGAAAAGCCCATCCGAAAGCTCATCGCCGGCTTTCCGCGCGCGGTCCCCATTCTGAGTGTCCAACCGGATACCTTCCCTACGGCCGGCGCGGTGGATCGAATTCATGCGACCATTTCGCCCGATGACGAGAGAAAGATCAACCGGGCACTGGGTCTCTTTGACAAGGGCGTCGATATGAAGGCGCTGGGGGAGCGGATCATTACCGCCAAACACGCCGGGATCACGCCCAAGATGTTCGAATACCGCATCCTTCAGCAGGCCAGGACCCGAAAGCGGCATATCGTCCTTCCCGAGGGCGGGGAGGAGCGAATTTTAAGTGCCGCCGAGAGCCTGCTGCGCCGGGAGGTCGTGGATGTCACGCTCCTGGGCAAGGAAGGCGAGATTCGGGAAAAAATCGATGAACTGGGGCTTCGCATGGACGGCGCCCGGATTATCGAGCCCGTCATATCCGACAAGTACGTGGACTATGCCCGCACCTATTACGAACTGAGGAAGCACAAGCGGGTCTCGGAGGCCAATTCCCGCGATATCATGATGGACGTCAATTATTTCGGCACCATGATGGTATACAAAGGGGATGCGGACGGCATGGTGTCGGGCTCGGTCCACAGCACGGCCGCCACCATTCATCCCGCCTTTGAGTTCATCAAGGCCAAACCCGGTATTTCCGTGGTATCGAGCGTGTTTTTCATGTGCCTGCCGGATCGTGTTCTCGTTTACGGGGACTGCGCCATCAACCCCGATCCGGACGCCCGGCAACTGGCCGAAATCGCCGTCACCTCGGCCCGCACCGCCAAGACCTTCGGCATCGAGCCCGTGGTGGCCATGCTGTCCTATTCCACAGGGAAATCGGGCAGCGGCGCCGATGTGGAAAAGGTCAGGGAGGCAACGGCCATGGCCAGGAACATGGCCAGGAACATGTACCCGGGACTGGAGATCGAGGGCCCCATCCAGTACGATGCGGCGGTGGATCCCGGCGTGGCCAGGACCAAAATGCCGGAAAGCAGCGCGGCGGGGAGGGCCACGGTCTTTATTTTCCCCGATTTGAATACGGGGAACAACACCTACAAGGCCGTTCAACGGTCGGCCGGCGCCGTGGCCGTGGGCCCCGTGCTTCAGGGCCTTAACCAACCGGTCAATGACCTCAGCCGGGGGTGCACGGTGGCGGATATTATCAATACGGTGGCCATAACCGCCATCCAGGCTCAATCCTAGGAGGCTGCCGGAAAGTTACCATCTCCCCGCTGGGAAAACGCGGGATGCGAGCACAAGCAGCTGCGTTACTCTCATCCCTTGTCACTGCGGCGTACAAGTAAGTACGCCTCTCGAAGATCCCGCGTATTTTGCGGGGATTCCAAGGGATTTCGAAAGCTCCCGCCTTTGACGGGATCTTCGACTTGCATCTGGCAGCTTTCCAGCAACCTCCGGACGGGGGAATATTTCGCTAGGTTGCGAGGAGCTTAGATCAAACTAAAACGACCAGCTTTGCCGGCGGATTAGGCTCTACCGATCCGGGGGAAATGAATCACGTGTAGTGGTTGGTTTGAGGTTATAATGTTTATACGACGCCTCAAAGAAAAGATATGTGTTTGAACGTATGCCGGAGGGGAGGTCCAAGGAATTTGTTTCATACTCCGGTTCAAACTCCATTCCCGTCATCCCCGCGCAGGCGGGGAACCAGGCAAACGGGGAACTGGATTACCGCCTGCGCGGGAATGACAGAATACGTATTGCATCTGGACGTTTAAAAAAAACGACTTCGGTTGTATTCAACTTCAGCTTGAAACATAGGTTGAATTTTGAGCCCCCTTCGAGGGGGCGTCCTGATGCCTCCCGCAAAGCGGGGCTCTGCGGGAGGAGATTCAGATAGAATAGGTCGAAATGAATATCCTGGTGATCAACTCCGGAAGCTCCTCGATCAAGTATCAGCTTTTCGACATGTCCGACGAGCGGACCCTGGCCGAGGGAGTGGTGGAAAAAATAGGTGAGCAAACCGGTGCGCTTACTCACGAGGCCTATGGAAGCGGCGAAAAGGCGGAGATCGTTGAAGAGCGAGCGTTCAGGGATCACCATGAGGGCCTGGTGCGTATCGGGGAGCTGCTCGGCGGCCCGGAAACGGCCGCCCTGGGGGGCGCCGCCGACATTGCCGCTGTCGGGCACCGGGTGGTCCACGGCGGCGAGACGTTTCAAGACCCCACGATCATCGATGACAGGGTCATGGAGGTCATCCGGGAGAACATCCCCCTTGCCCCACTGCACAACCCGCCCAACCTCCTGGGGATCGAAGTGGCCATGGCCATTTTTCCGGGCGCCACTCAGGTGGCCGTGTTCGACACCGCCTTTCATCAAACCCTGCCCATGGCGGCCTTTCTGTACGCCCTTCCCTTTGAACTGTACGAAAAGCACCGGGTGCGCCGCTACGGGTTTCACGGGACCTCGCACGCATACGTGTGCGAACGGGCATCGGCATATCTGAAAAGGCCCCTGGACGGGCTGCGCCTGATCACCCTTCACCTGGGAAACGGCGCCAGCATGGCCGCGGTCAAGAACGGAAAATGCATCGACACGACCATGGGCATGACGCCCCTGGGAGGACTGGTGATGGGGACCCGCTCGGGGGACGTGGACCCTGCCCTACCCTTTTTCCTGGCGGACCACCTGAACATGTCCCTGGGAGACATTGACCGGCTCCTCAACAGGGAAAGCGGGCTCAAGGGCATTTGCGGGTCAAACGACATGCGGGACGTAATCGACATGGCGGAGGCCGGCAACGAGCGCGCGGCGATCGCCCTGGACGTCTACATATATAGGATCAGGAAATTCATCGGCGCTTATGCGGCGGCCCTGGAAGGCCTGGACGCCTTGATTTTCACTGCGGGGGTCGGAGAGAACGCCCCCTATATCCGCCGGCGCTGCTGCGAGGGCCTGGCGCATTTGGGCATCGCCCCGGATCGGGCCCGAAATGCCGGGAACAAGCCGGGAATATCAGAAATCAGCGCCGGGGACAGCCGCGTGAAGGTGCTGGTCGTGCCCACGGATGAGGAACTTAGGATCGCGCAGGAAACAGAACGGGTGATCCGGAAATGAAAAGGAGCCGATACAGGACCAGGCCCGGGTCACGCTATCCGTACGGCGCAAAGGCGGACCCTGACGGCGTAAATTTTTCCATATTCAGTCGGCACGCCACCCGGGTGAGGCTGCTGCTGTATGAACGTTCGGACAGCGCGTCCCCATTCCAGGAAATTGAGCTGGATCCCCGGGACAACCGGACCTTTTTTTTCTGGCACGTGTATGTGGAAGGCCTCGGGGCCGGCTGCCACTATGCCTGGCGGGCGGAAGGACCGGCCGACACGGGGCGGTCGGGGCATCGTTTCGACGCGCGCAAGGTCCTGCTCGATCCCTGGGCCCGCGCCGTGACCGACGGCCTCTGGGACCGGGAGCTTGCCAAGGGGGAGGCGGACAACGGCGCTTCGTGCATGCGCGGCCTGGTGCTCGAAGATAACGCCTACGATTGGGAAGGGGATGGCCACCTGAACCGGCCCATGGAGGAGACCGTTATCTACGAGCTGCACGTGGGCGGATTTACGAAACATCCCTCATCGGGGGCCGACCATCCGGGGACATTCCGTGGACTGATGGAAAAAATACCTTATCTTAAAGGACTGGGTATTACGGACGTTGAGTTGCTCCCGGTCATGGCCTTCGACAGGCAGGATGTGCCGCGGGAACCGGCCGGTCTGGCTTTGAAAAATTATTGGGGCTACAGTCCGCATTCGTTTTTTTCACCCCATCCCGGTTACTGCACGTCCCCGGAGACGGGTTCGCACGTCAGCGATTTCAGGGATATGGTCAAGGCGCTTCACCGGGCCGGCATCGGCGTGATTCTGGATGTGGTGTTCAACCATACCGCCGAAGCGGGCGCGGACGGGCCTCTGATCAACTTCAAGGGTTTTGCAAACGAGATCTTCTACCATCTGGACCCGGAAGACCGCGGCGAATATGTGGATTACACGGGGTGCGGAAACACGGTCAACTGCAACCACCCGCTGGTCTCCGCCTTTCTGGTCGGATGCCTGGAATACTGGGTTCGTGAGATGCATGTGGACGGGTTTCGCTTCGATCTGGCCAGCGTCCTTGCCAGGGGCGAAGACGGGCGGCCCATGGCCAATGCGCCGATCCTGTGGAACATCGAGTTCTCGGACCTGCTGGCCCGCACCAAAATCATTGCCGAAGCCTGGGACGCGGCCGGGCTTTACCAGGTGGGCGCTTTTCCGGGCTACCGGTGGGCCGAGTGGAACGCACAATACCGGGACGCGATTCGCCGATTCGTCCGGGGGGAAAAAGGCCTGATCGGGGAGGTGGCCACACGCATCGGCGGAAGCAGCGACCTGTACGAAGACCAGGGGCGGCTGCCCATCAACAGCGTCAATTTCGTGACCTGCCACGACGGATTCACCCTCCGGGACCTGGTCAGCTACGACCGGAAGCACAACGAGGCCAACGGGCAGGAAAACAGGGACGGGACAAACGATAATTACAGCTGGAACTGCGGGTGGGAAGGGGAAACCGACGACCCGGACATCATGTCTTTGAGACATGGGCAGGCCAGGAATTTCATGGCCATCCTTCTTTTGAGCCAGGGGGTGCCCATGCTGCGTGCGGGGGATGAGGTCCTGCAGACCCGCAAGGGCAACAACAACGGGTATTGCCAGGACAACGAGTTGAACTGGTTCGATTGGACCCTGGTGGAAAGCAACGGCCCGATGCTCCGGTTTGTCCGGGAGATGATCGCCTTTCGCAGGCGCCATCCCTGTCTCATGCGAAGGCGGTTCTTTCCCCGGGGCCGGGGCGAGGCCGTGCGGGTTCCCGATGTGGCATGGCATGGGTTGAAACTTGACAAACCGCTGTGGCATGATCGGGATGCACAGGTCCTTGCCTGCACGCTCGGGGCGGTGGCGGACGCGGAGGAGGATCTGCACGTGGTGTTCAACATGTCCGAAGGCGACCTGGACATGCCGCTCCCGGAGATCCCCGGGCGCACCTGGCACCTTGCCGTGGATACGGCTAAGGAATCGCCGGGAGACATCGTCGTGCCGCACGATCAGCGGCCCGTTCAACGGCCGGTATATTCGGTTTCGAGCCGGAGCGTGGTGGTGCTTGAAAGCAGGGGGTGAAGAAGGCCGGTTCATCGAAACCGGCTATTAGGTGGCTCTCTCAAGGGCCCGGCAATCACCAAGTACTGTAAGTGCCTAAAGTGATCTAAAGTGACTAGAGTGACTAACGTTAAGGAACTTTTTGACATTCGACAAAATTTTCCATTAACGACATCGGGCCGCTGGCACGTTTCCAGGATGGAAACTAGTTCACTTCATGATTCGAAAGGAGATCGATCCCTCATGGATGACATGCGACAGCATGCCTTGAGCATCTTCAACGCGGCCGTTGAGGCGGTGGACCCGGAAAAAGCCGTTTTAAGGCACCTCAAAAAGAGGGAAAACGCACTCTGGATCGATGAACAGCGGTTGGACCTTGCCGACT
>JAFDKD010000497.1 GCA_019307165.1 Deltaproteobacteria bacterium
CCCCACTTGATTTTCCAGCGTTTGCTTAAAACAAATCCTTTCCTGACACCTGACACCCGACACCTAATGGGTGCATCACTTACAGGACTTGGACATTGCACGGCCCCCTATGGGATCGGTCTAAAAGCCGGGCGTGCCGCGGCGTAGCAGTCCTTTGGCGAAGCCGGAAGCTGCCCTTTAGCAAAGCCGGGTTATCCTTTCGTTATTCCTTTTTCCTTCTTTGTGATCTTTGCGCCTTTGCGAGATAAACTATCTTCCGTTTTCTTCAACTTTTTCGGTAGATCAGCCAGGGCCTGGTCCAGATCGTCGGAGGGCAGCAGCGATTCAAGGCACGCCAGGTAGCGTTCAAGCTGAAGACTCAGGATGGACCGGAGCCCCTCCTGATAACGCCTCGAAAGCTCACGAGCCACCTTTCGAATTTCCTGATAGGCAAAAAGTTCTGCTGCACCCTTGGTGAGAAAGGGCGCCACCGATGAGCCCAAAACGGCGTCAAGAACGGTAAACCCGCCGCCCACGGCGACTTCCAGCGAGAGAACCAGTATCCCCCAGAGAATGGATGTAGAATAAATGCCCCATTTTTTGCCGCGGGGGATCCCGTCGGCGAGTTCCTGAAAACGCTTCTCAAGCCATGCGATCAGTTCTACCTGGTCCTTTTCGATCAGTTCCTGTATCGCGGTTCTGTCGAGGGCCGTCCCCTCCCGCCGTATTTCCCTGGAAAGGGGCGCATCCGCCCGGTCCCGGGGCAAGGTTTCAAGCACCAGCCGGTTGAATCGATCGACAGCCGACAGCATCGGCGTCGCATCGGCCTTTTCCCGGATTTTTGCAAGCGCGTCTTCCGGATCGTGACGTTTATCACCCTTGATCAATCCCACCATTCGAAACGGCGTAAGCAGGGCCTGGGCGATGATCTTTCTGGGCTTGGCCAGGACGTCATATCTGCCGAAGAGCTTCCTGATTTCCTTGCTGAGGTAGCGACGGGAATGTTCCGTGAAGCGCTTCTGTTCATCCTGAAGCAATTCCTGCCAGACCTTTTCATGGAGATCCGTGAGCCGTTCCCGCCACGCCGCAGCCGCGCGCGAATCCGCTTGCAGCAGTTTCCTGAGTTCCCCGGTCTTGGCGGCGACTTCGGCCGCGGATTGGGAACGCCGTGTTTTTCGGAGCGATGCGGACGCTTCAGGCGGATATGTTTCTCGAAAATGATTTAAAATATCGATGAAAAAGGCCTGTTTCGAGAGCCGGTCCGGGGTAAGGGAAGGACCAAAGGGAATGAGCCCGAATGCCTCCGGTGGGAGAGAAATACCATTTTCTTTCATGATGTTCAGGATGTCGGATCGGCCTGTTTCAGCGGAGGCCTTGTTGAGCACGACAAAACACGGCCGCTTTTCCCGGACGATGGTTTTCAGGAACTCGTAGGGCGCTTCATCCGCATATTTTTCCTGGCTGGTGACAAAAATGACCACATCGGACAACAGGTAGAAGTCTTCGGCGATCCGGCGGTTTTCGGCTTCCAGGCTGTCCAGGTCAGGGGTATCCACCACCACCCAGCCGTCAGTGTTGTTCCGCCCGTGTTCCAGGACAAGCAGCCGATCGGGGATGCCGCGAGCGGGAACGGCGTCGGCGTCGTCAGGAGAAAGACGCGCCGGTTGAATTCCGGGAAAGGGAAAGGACCTTTCGATATGGGCGTCCCGGGGCGCGTAGGCGATGGGCCCGCTGGTTTTAGGTCGCTCCACGCCGGTGCGGCTAAGCTCTTTTCCGATAAAGGCGTTGAAAAGCGTGGATTTGCCCGTGCCGGTCCCACCCAGGAACACGATCCACAAGTGGCGCATCTGCAATCGGTATGCAAACACTGCCAGCCTTTTGTGCAGGTCAAGCGCGAGCCCCGGAATGCGTTCGGCTTCGGGAGAAAGCCCGGGATAGGCTTGGGCCGCTTCGGCGATTCCGGCCAGGCTGTCCTGAATTGATTTTGAAATGGATTCGGGTCTGGTTTGACGTTTGTCTTTCATCGGGTCCTTGGGTGTCACGTCTTATGGGCGTGAATTCTTTACAAATAGCCGCCCATGGAAGCAGCTATACCGACGTGGAAAAAATAGTGCACATTCGGGCGTTTGTCAAAGCGGGCTTGCATTTCTTCGTGCACTTGACGATCTTCGTGGTATATTACTCCCCATCCATCGGAAGCGGCGGTATCGAATTTTCAGAAAAGCATCCACCCATCTTGCCCTGACGGGCGAACACAGACAAGCAGGAAGTATGAGGCGACAATGACATTCACGCATGACGTGATCATCGTAGGATCGGGACTGGCCGGGTTGCGCGCGGCCGTTGAGGTGGCGGGACACGGGGATGTGGCCCTGATGAGCAAGGTGTATCCCACCCGTTCCCACTCCGGCGCGGCCCAGGGCGGGATCGCCGCGGCCCTGGGCAACGAGGAGCCCGATTCCTGGGAATGGCACATGTACGACACGGTCAAGGGCGGCGATTTTCTTACCGACCAGGACGCCGCGCAGGTGCTGGCCGAAGACGCGCCAAGGGCCATTTATGAACTGGAGCACATGGGCGTGCCCTTTAACCGAACGCCGGAGGGGAAAATCGCCCAGCGCGCATTCGGGGGGCATACCCGGGACCTGGGCGAGGCCGCGGTCAAGCGGGCGTGCCATGCATCGGACCGGACCGGGCGGGTCATTCTGGATACGCTTTACGGCGAGGCCGTCAAGAAAGGGATCAAGGTTTACGCGGAGTTCAACCTCATGGAACTCGTCCTGGATGAGAAAGGGCTGGCCGGCCTGGTGGCCTATGAATTGGCCACCGGCGAGATTCACGAGTTTCGATGCAAAATGGTCCTGCTGGCCACGGGCGGTTTCGGCAAGGTCTTCAAGACCACCTCAAACTGCCTTGCCAATACCGGAGACGGGGTCCATCTGGCCTACAACGCCGGGGTCCCTCTGGAGGACATGGAGTTTGTCCAGTTTCACCCCACCGGCATTTACGGCCTCGGCGTACTGCTGAGCGAGGCGGCGAGGGGGGAGGGCGGCATGCTTCGAAACCACGGGGGCGAGCGGTTCATGGAACGGTACGCCCCTTCCCTCAAGGACCTGGCCCCGAGGGATGTCGTATCCCGGGCCATTTACAGCGAGATTCGGGAGGGCCGTGGCATCGACGGCAAGGATTATGTCCATCTGGACCTGACCCATCTGGGCAAGGAACGGCTGGAGGAAAAGCTTTCCGATATCTCATCCTTTGTCCGCATATACCGGGGTATTGACCCGGTCACCGAACTCATACCGGTGCAGCCCACCTGCCACTACATGATGGGAGGAATTCCCACCAACCTGGACGGGCAGGTCCTGGATGCGAACGGCCGGAGGATTACGGGGCTCCATGCCGCCGGGGAGTGCGCGTGCGTTTCCGTGCACGGGGCCAACAGGCTCGGCTGCAACTCGCTGCTGGATCTGGTGGTTTATGGGCGCAGGACCGGAAAACAGATGGTGGACGTGCTGCCCGACCTGGCCATGCCTGACTTTCCGGCGTCCGCCGGAAAAAAAGTCCGGGAGCGAATAGACCGGATCAAGGGGAAAACCGGGGGTATCAAAGCCCATGTTCTGAGGAGCGAGATGCAGGAGACCAT
>JAFDKD010000498.1 GCA_019307165.1 Deltaproteobacteria bacterium
AAAGTTACCGTTTCAACGGACCCGATGTCCTGAGCACCGAAGACATAGGAGCCGCCCATGGGAATTGTCACGGCGTCCTGTGTTACGACAATGTCAGGCCCTGAGAATAACTGCCCGCTTTCGGCCTCAATGATATTTCCCAAAGCATCGTAATGGTATTGAATAGGCGGAGATGATTCGAATTCGGCCCCGCTTAACCGGTGAAAGGCGTCATATTCATAATTCGTCTCCTCAGCTATAAGCATACTTGGCTGACAGAAGAAACACAGGATTGCGAATATCATAACCTTTACCGCCATCCTGAAACCCTTTTCCCAATGTATTCGATGCATCATGGCCATCCCATTTCACAGTGGTCGTTTTCCGGGTTTTTCTTCCCGCCCGTGGTGCGCATTTCATGCACTTTTGACGGCATTTGCTGGGGAAGGCAGTGCCCGGCCTTATACGGATCGGTTTGATCGCAGACAAAAAAAACAGCAAATGGCATGCCATTATTGAGTAATTTTCTACTTATTAATTATTTAAGGCGATGTATTGATGGTTGCAGATGCTATTTATCACTTATTAGCTTGAATAGTTCAGCAAGGCGGGTGGAAAGATAAACGAATGATCTGACTGAGATTCTGATTCGACAGGGTGTGTGCATTGATAAAATGCAACTTGAAACGGGGGATTTCCAGGCATGGCAAGGGGCGGGAGGGGCACGAAAACAAAAAAAAGGCCTTGATCTAGTCAAGGCGCCCTTTTTCGTTTGAGGGGAAATATTGCGACAAAAAAAATCAAAAATTTTTCGCCCCTGCAAAACACCTCGTAGATCCGGCCCGCAAAGCAACAAAAAATCGGTTGCGCGTGCACAGAAAACTGTGCACGTGCACATTTTTTTGTGCACATTTGACTGGATGGTACCGACACACTAAAAGCGTGATCGGCTTGAAAGCGGATTGATACCGGTGTGATCCCCAAAACCCTCCGGCGAGTTTCCCCGGGCCAAATTCATTGACACACTGCGGCCTCAATATATAATAAACGTTTGGATGATATTGACCCATATTCTTATTGAAAATAGATCTGGAGCAAAACATGCCCAATACCGTAGTTGTAGGGACCCAGTGGGGTGACGAAGGCAAAGGCAAGGTGGTCGATCTTCTGACGGCCGGCGCGGACCTGGTGGTCAGATTCCAGGGGGGCAACAACGCCGGTCACACCCTGGTGGTGGGGGGGAAGCAGTTCATCTTCCATATTGTCCCTTCCGGCATCCTTTACGAGGACAAGAAATGCCTGGTGGGAAACGGCCTTGTGGTGGACCCTGAAGTGCTTCTGGAAGAGATGGATAAATTGACGGAGGCCGGCATCGACGTGCCCCCCGAGCGTCTTTCCCTGAGCGAAAAGGCCCATCTCATCATGGATTACCACAGGGCCGTTGACCACGCGCGCGAGGCGGCCAAGGGAAAGGACAAAATCGGCACCACCGGACGGGGTATCGGCCCCTGTTACGAAGACAAGGCGGCCCGAACGGGCGTGAGGGCCGTGGATCTGACCGAGCCCGAGACGCTGAAAGATAAAATCGAGACCAATTTGAAAGAGAAAAATTTCTATCTCGAGAAATTCCTGAATGCGGCCCCCCTGGATGCCGGCGCCATCACGGATCGTTACTTGCAGATGGCCGAAAGGCTGGTCCCCTATATCACGGATGTGTCCATGGAACTGGCGCTGGCGGTGAAGGCCGGTAAGAACATCCTGTTCGAGGGCGCCCAGGGGACCCACCTCGACATCGACCACGGGACCTACCCGTTCGTGACATCCTCCAACCCGGTGGCCGGGGCCGCCTGCGCGGGCGCCGGCATCGGCCCGAACCAGCTTCACCACGTGGTGGGGATCGTCAAGGCCTACACCACCCGGGTGGGGGCCGGACCCTTTGTTACGGAATTGCTCGATGAAACCGGGGACTATATTCAAGAAAAGGGCGCCGAGTTCGGCGCCACCACCGGACGTCGCCGCAGGTGCGGCTGGCTCGACCTGGTGGTGGTGGGCGATTCGGTGCGGCTGAACGGCCTCGACAGCCTGGCCATCACCAAGCTGGACGTTCTCACCGGTCTGGAGAAACTCAACATCTGCGTGGGGTACGAAATTGACGGCGAGCGGATTTCCCACAGGCCCGCCAGCCTCAAGCGTCTGTCCCGTTGCAAGCCCGTGTACAAGGAAATGCCCGGGTGGAGCGAGGACATCACCGGGGCGCGCACCCCGGAGCAGCTGCCCGCCGCGGCCCGCGATTATCTGGGCGCCATCGAAGACATCGCCGGGGTCCCGCTTTCCATCGTATCCGTGGGCGCCGGACGCGAAGAGACGATTATGTTGCGCGATCCGTTTCGAGGAAGTGGCTGACCACGCTGCTGATCTGCTCTGATAAAGAGCCGATGCGATAATTAGACGGTGGTTTCGGGGGTAAACCTAAATCCACCGCCAAATTTGGACTTTGCATTTTCATGGGGTGGATTGGGGACGTTCCTGATCACCAGCAAGGTGCCAGATGTGAGGCGCCGAGGAGCGACGACTGAGGCGTATGAATAATACGTCGCAGGGAGGAGCGATCGAAGGCAACAAAGCAGATGGCGCCTTGATGGTGGATCAGGGTGAAATCTGTAAGTGACGAGATAACATACGACATGGTAGAATAGCCGGTTATAAAGCCGGCTATTTGATTTCCACTCTGGATGGAAACGATTTATAAGGGGTTTTTGCCGGGGCGCTTGGACCAAACGACATGGTGACGTCGAACAAAATATACGATGTGATCGTGGTGGGCGCGGGTCATGCGGGGTGCGAGGCCGCGCTCGCCTCGGCCCGGATGGGCCATTCCACGCTGCTCCTGACCATCAATCTGGACCACGTAGCGGCCATGAGTTGCAATCCGGCCATCGGGGGGCTGGCCAAGGGCCACCTGGTCAAGGAGATCGACGCCCTGGGCGGCGAGATGGCCAGGATCGCGGATGAAACCGGCATACAGTTTCGCCGCCTCAACACCCGTAAAGGCCTGGCGGTTCAGGGGTCGCGATCCCAGAATGACCGGGACCTTTACCGCAAGCGCATGAAACGGGTCATTGAGGGGCAGCCCGATCTGAACATTCGCCAGGCCATGGTGGAGCGGCTCATCGTTCGGGACGGCCGCGTGCGGGGCGTGGTGACCGAAATCCACGAGCAGTTCATGTCAAAGACGGTGATATTGACCACCGGGACGTTCCTCCGCGGCCTCATCCACATCGGCATGGACCACTTTCCCGCCGGCAGGATGGGGGACCCGCCCTCGGACACGCTTTCCAGACAACTCGACGAACTGGGTTTTACCATCGGGCGTCTCAAGACCGGGACGCCGCCGCGTCTGAACGGCCGAACCATCGACTACGACGGCCTGGAGATCCAGCCCGGAGATGCGCATCCCAAGCCTTTCTCGTTTTCCACGACGCAGATACCGCTGCCCCAGGTCCCCTGTCACATCACTTACACCAACGAGCGGACCCACGCGGTCATCCGCAGGGGACTGGAACGCTCCCCGCTTTACAGCGGCGTCATCAAAGGGGTGGGGGCCCGATACTGCCCATCCATTGAAGACAAGGTGGTTCGGTTCAG
>JAFDKD010000056.1 GCA_019307165.1 Deltaproteobacteria bacterium
CGCTGTGTGTTGCTGAAATTGCCCCCACTTGATTTTCCAGCGTTTGGTTAAAACAAATCCTTTCCTGACACCTGACACCCGACACCTAATGGGTGCATCACTTACAGGACTTGGTTGTTGCAAGGCCCCCTATGGGGGCGGCCTCAAAGCCGGGTCCGATGGACCCGGATCTTTACCCTTTTCCGGCGTGATGTGCATCCCAAATAGACGGTTCGTTGAATATATTGTTTTTCGACAGCCGCCCTACCAGTCGTACAAGATCTCCCAGTGCTCCTGAAAGGGCGGGTCGTGCCGGCTGTAACGATAGGTCATCGTCTTTCCCTTGCCGGGATCGTTGCCGGACGCTATTTTCCAATAGCGAAGGGAGATGCCCGGAACCTGAACGGTTCGGGCGTGCTCGTCTTCTGCTTCCCCGGGCATGTCAAACCATGTCTCTTTCTCTTCGATCACCTTCCATAGGGTCCCATGTCGCCGGCTCACCACGGTTTCCCCGGCATGGGGCAGCCCCATGCTTTCCCTGAGGTCCTTGAACCGGTAGCCTGCGCGCTCGTCGTGACTCAATACCTTTTCCCCGAGGACCATGATGCCTACGGCCCCCACGGGTGCGGTCAGCAGGATGGAAAGGACCGCAACGGCAAGGATCACCTCGCCCGATGCCACGCCCGCGGCCAGGGGAGCGGCGCCGATGGCCGCCTGGACCGTGGCCTTGGGGATATAGGCCACCACGCAGAACAGCCGTTCTTTGGCGTTCAGCGGGGTTCTCAGGAGGGACAGGTAGGTTCCTGCGGACCGGAACGCGAGGCCCGCCAGGATCACCAGGGCGCCGGCGAGCCCCGCCTCCCAGGCCACATGGATATTTACCTGAGCCCCCACCAGCACAAAAAGCAGCAGCTCCGCAAAGACCCATAGTTTCTTGAGTTTCTGGGAAACGATATGGGCGATGGGTTCCGATTTTTCAAGTATGACGAATCCGATGGCCATGACGCCCAGGAGGCTGGCTACGGCAACCCACTGCGCAACAGCCCCTTCCAGCCACGTGAGTCCAATTGCCACGCCCATGACCACAATGGTGCGCTTGGGAGGCCGCCAGTCATATTTTTTGAAAAGGAGATAGAGCAGGTATCCCGGAATGAGCCCCATGACGATCCCCAGAACGATGCTCAAGGGGATTTCCGCCAGTTTCGCCGCAAGGTTGATCTCACCGCCGCCGTACATACCCAGAAAAACGGTGAAAAGCACGATGACAAAGACATCATCCACAGAGGATGCCCCCAGTATGAGGGTGGGGATCCCTTTTTTCCCCCCGCGTCCCCGATCCATGAAGTCGATCATGAGAGGGACGACCACTGCCGGTGAAACCGCGCCCAGGATCGATCCCAGAATCGCGGCTTCCAGATAGGTGATATGGAGCAGCGGCGGCGCCACCAGCATGACGCCGGCAATTTCCAGAACCGCGGGCACGGCGCTCATGGTAACCGCCGCCCGACCAACGCGGTTCAGGGTGTCGCGCCGGAGTTCGAATCCTGCCCTGAGAAGAATGACGATGAGGGCGATCTTGCGGAAGTCGCCCGAAACCGACATCATCTCCGGTGAAATCAAGTTCAGGACATAGGGGCCCGCCAGGACCCCCACGAGCAACATGCCCACCAAACCGGGCAGCTTCACGCGGCGGAACAAAAAATCCGCGCTCAAGCCTAAAAGAATGATCAGGGCGATGCTGACCGCCACCTGAATACCTCCAAGTTTATTTGTACAGACGAGTTAGCATACGGAAAGGGTATTCGCAAGCCTGCTCCTGAGAAGGCTGGGCAGGGGGGCCGAAGGCGGTGCGGTTTTCGATAAACGCAAAAAAATGCTTGCATTTTTTGTCCTTTGTTATATATCGCACCAATCCATATTTGAAATAAATATAATGAATGTAATTCAGTTCCATATTTCAAGGAGAAGGACCATGTTCAAACGTAATTATCTGATCTGGTTGATCGTGCCCGTCATAGTGCTCGGCCTGGCGGCACTGGGTACAAGCGGCGGCAAAATCGAAGAATTTTCCGCGGATCAGGTCCATATGGACGCCAAGGGAAAAGTGAAGGGAACCACCAAGCTCTATGCAGCGCCCGGGAAGATGCGCATGGAGATGGCCTCACCGGATGGAAAGGGGCGGATGATCAACATCGTGAGACAGGATGAAGGGGTTCTCTGGATGATTTTTCCAGAGAAGAAGGCCTACATGGAAAGACCGATAAGCGAGTCCGAGGCGGAGAACTTCATGAAGACCTTCAAGGATACGCAGAAGGAGGAAGACCTGGGCAAAGAGACCGTCAACGGGTTCAAATGCAAAAAAACGCGGATTACGCGCACGCAGAAGTTCATGGGCAGGGAGATGACCATCAAGATGACCGTGTGGAAATCGGAGCGTCTGGACTGGCCCATCCGTTCGCAGAGCGATAACGGTTCCACCATGGAACTCCGCAACATCAAGGAGGGCCGGCAGAAGAAAGATCTGTTCGAGGCGCCTTCCGGATACAGAAAAGCTGCCAATATGATGGAACTGATGAGATAGTGTCCATCATTTACGGATTGAAAGCGAGTCCGTCTATATCAGCAGCTTGAGAAACGCGGCCGGTCGCGGCCGCCAGTGAAAAGGTTATGCCAGGCAAAAGCCATCCCGACCTTGATCGGGGTGGCTTTTGTTATTCCATCTGGAAAAACTGGTCCAATGGAGGAAGCAATGGTGCTCAAAGTCGCTGTTCTTGCCGCGTATTTTTTGCTGGTGTCGGGGATCGGTTTCATGGCCCGGACCCGATGGAAGTCGTCTCCGGAGAGTTATTTCCTGGCCGATCGCCAGTTTGGCACCCTGATTCTGCTGGGCACCATGGTGGCCACCAACTTTTCGGCTTTTACCGTATTCGGCACATCCGGGGCAGGATACCGCGACGGCTACGCCTTGTTTCCCATCATGGGCTTCGGTACCGGATTCATGGCGCTGACGTTTTGGCTGATCGGGCGCAAAATTCGGCGGATCGGCAGCCGCCACGGTCTGGTTACGCCGCCGGAACTGGTCAAGATCCTGTATCAAAGCCCGGCCCTGTCGTTCATATTCGCAGCTGTCATGATTATTTTCACCATACCTTACCTGGCGATTCAACCCATGGCCGCCGGCTATGCTCTCGAAGAACTGGTGAGAATACCTTATGTCTGGGGCTGCATACTGGTCACGGCTGTCATTCTGCTTTACACCTTCAGGGGCGGCCTCCGGGCCGTGGCCTGGACCGATCTCTTTCAGGGTTTGTTTATGTTCGTCCTTCTGGCCGTTTCACTGGCCATGGTGGCCGACCATCACGGGGGATTTGCCGAAGCCAATTACAAGGTCTTTTCCTCGAATCCCGAGCTTTTTTCGCGCCCGGGCGCAAACGGCAGATACACCATAGGCATCTGGTTCAGCTACATGATGCTCTGGTTTTTCTGCGACCCCATGTTCCCCCAGCTGTTTCAGCGCTTTTTTTCGGCCAGGGACGACCGAATGATCGCCCGGACCATGCTCCTGTACCCGCTCGTCTGCACGGTGGTCTTTTTCCCGCCCATATCCGTGGGCGTACTCGGTCGGCTGTCTTTTTCAGGCTTGGCGGGAAAACAGGCGGACCGGATACTGCCCATGGTGCTCAACGCCGTTTCGGGCGATGTCATGTCCGCCCTGGTGATCGCCGCCGGTCTCGCCGCCCTCATGTCCACCATGGATTCGCAGCTGCTGACGCTGAGTTCCATATTTACGCGAGACATATGGCCGCTGGTCCGGAAAGAGCGTAGTCAGTCCAGCGTGACCGGCAGGCTGTTTGTGGTCTTCCTGAGCCTGGCCGGACTGGCCCTGGCCTACAGGCCTCCCGCCTCTATTCTGCAGATTGCCACGCAGACCTTCACCGGCCTGGCAGTGCTCTTTCCGACCGTTGTTTTTGGTCTTTATTTCAAGCGCCGGTTCGCATCGGCCGCCATTGTCTCCATACTCGCGGGTGAATTCGCCTTGACGGTCTTTTATTTGAAATGGCTCCCCGCGGGCCCGTTTCTCCCCGTCGTATGGGTGATGGCCGTCACGGTCGCGTCATACCTGATGATGCACGGTTTTGCGTTGCGCCGGGTCCGGGCGCTGCGCTTTACCGTGCCCGGGTGGGTGTCGGACCCCGGCGTGATTGCCCTGGCCGGCCTGTTCATCCTGGCCATGGACTATTGGATGTGGGGCAAGACCCATCCCATGGCATGGGGCATACCGTTCTGGCTGGTCTATTTTGTGGGACTTTCGGGTCTCCAGACCCTGATCATGGGATGGATGGTTCGATGCGCTTCCGCGGGCGAAGGGGGGTGAGTCATTAGCGCTTTTCAATTCCTCATCCATTCGTTAGTATCGTCTCATATGAAACTTCGTAGGGTTGCAGGTTGCGCGGAGATTGATTTCCACTCGCAAAGAACGCAAAGGTCGCCAAGACAACGAGCACCGCTTTGCTGAGCACGAGTACGCCGGCAAACGGCGCACGAGTGCGAGTGTATGTCGATTCAATATTCACCCATTGAAAAAACGGAAGAACCTTTTCCAAAAGGGGCGCCTGTCCGCCGTTTTGCGGCGGAGCTTAATCGAGCCTGCGGTTATTGCTGTTGTCATGAAGTTTCACGGTCCATTAGACCGGCCGCCTTTCAATCCGGAGGCGGCGCTGACGCGGAAGAAAGGAACAGACCATGACCATGAAATTTTGTCCGGTGTGCGGAAGCGATTTGATTGATTTAGAAATCGACGGGGTGCAGCGCCGGGCCTGCGGCGCTGAGGGGTGCGATCATGTTTTCTGGGACAACCCGACGCCGGTGGTCGCCGCTATCGTGGAGCGCGAAGGCCAGGTGATTCTGGTTCGCAATAAAGGCTGGCCGGATAAAATGTTCGGGCTGGTGACGGGGTTTCTCGAAAAGGGAGAAACCCCCGATGAGGGCGTTCTCAGGGAAGTCGACGAGGAACTCGGGCTGAAAGGCCGGGTGGAGCGCTTTATCGGGTACTACTCGTTTTATCACATGAACCAGTTGATCCTGGCGTTTCATATCAAGGCCGAGGGGCGGATCGAGTTGGGAGACGAACTCGATGAATTCAAGGCGGTGCCGCCGGAAAGACTCAAGCCTTGGCGTTTCGGAACGGGGTATGCGGTTTCGGACTGGCTTAAGTATAGGGAGTGATCGTTTAGTTCCGATTAAATCTATTGCTTGTGATGGTTGGTCCAAATAGGTTCTACTGATCTTGGGAGAAATGAGCTAGGTATAGAAGTTGGTTCATCATTAAGATGTTTATGCGGTGAACCGAACACAGGATTTCGGTTTGAACGTACGCCCGAACGGAGAAGCTGATGCATTGATAAGTATTCCGGTTCGAACCTCTATGGCGTCATCCCCGCGCAGGCGGGGATCCAGGCAAACGGGGGTCTGGATTCCCGCCTGCGCGGGAATGACGGATTACGTGTTTCATACGGGCATGTAAAAAAACGACTTCGTTTGAAACCAACTCCGGTTTGATTCATAAATTGAAATGCAGTCCGCCTGAGGTAGGCTTCCAGATGTTGGACGTCCGTTCCGCGGAGCGTTACAATGTGGGATGAGACTCACTGACTAAAGTAAGCAAGAGTGACTAAAAATGTTTAAATTCATACATGCCGCCGACATCCATCTGGACAGCCCCCTGCGCAAACTCGATGTTTACGAAGGCGCGCCGGTGGACGAGGTGCGCAGGGCCGCCCGAAGGGCCTTCGAAAACCTTGTCGATCTCGCCTTGGCCGAGGCGGTCGCTTTTGTCCTGCTGGCGGGCGATCTGTATGACGGCGACTGGAAGGACTACAACACCGGCCTCTATTTCGTATCGCAGATGAGCCGGCTTCGAGAAGCCGATATTCCCGTGTTCATGATCGCCGGCAACCACGATGCGGCCAGCAGGATCACCAAGGCCCTCAGACTCCCCCAAGGCATCCGAATGCTGTCGAGCAAGGGGCCGGAGACGCTCCGGATGAAACAGCTTGGCGTGGCGATTCATGGTCAAAGTTTCCCCTCGCCGGTCGTTGACCGGGACCTCAGCGCCGGTTACGCGCCCCCGGTGCCGGGGTGTTTCAATATCGGGATGCTTCACACGTGCGCCACCGGCAGAGAAGGCCATGAACCCTACGCGCCGTGCACGGTCGAGGGTTTGCGGCAAAAGGGCTACGACTACTGGGCGCTTGGGCACGTGCATAAACGCGAAGTTCTCCTTCAAGACCCGCTGATCCTGTTCCCCGGCAACGTCCAGGGGCGGCACATCAGAGAAACCGGCCCCAAAGGGTGCATGCTGGTGGAGGTGGGCGGGGACGGCCGCCCCCAAGCCGGGTTTCGGCCCCTGGATGTCGTTCGCTGGTTCGATGTGGAAACAGACGCCTCCACGGCCGGGTCCGCATATGACGTGGTGGACCTCGTCATCGAGCGCCTCCGGCAGGTTGCGGCGGACAATCAGGGCATGCCGCTGGTGGTGCGGCTCCGAATTACCGGGGATTCCCGAGCGCATGACGCCATCGCATCGGACAGGGAAAAATGGCTCAACGAATTCCGTTCCGCGGCCGTCGACCTCGGCGGCGGTAGAATTTGGATTGAAAAATTGAAGCTTCTCACAAGACCGCCCGTGGACCGAAAGCGTCTCGAATCGGCAGGCGGGCCGGTCGCGGAACTGATCCGGTATATGGACGACATCCGCACGAATCCGGATCTGTTGGGCCCTCTGGGCGATGTGCTCGAAGATTTCAGAAAAAAGCTGCCGAGGGAGATCGTGGAAGGCGAGGACCGGATTGCACCGGACGAGCCCGAGTGGCTGGCCGACATGATGACGGAGGTTCGACCCATGCTCATGCACCGTCTTCTGAATCGGGGTGACCCGGAATGAAGATCCTCCATCTGAATCTTATCGCGTTCGGACCGTTTGCCGGTAAACAGCTGGACTTCGGCCGGGGGGAAGGCCTTCACGTGGTGTACGGCCCCAACGAGGCTGGAAAAAGCACGGCCCTCAGGGCACTGCGGCAGATGCTGTTCGGGTTCCCGACGCGTTCCCCGGACAATTTCCTTCATCCTTATCACAAGATGCGAATCGGCGGCGCCCTCGAGCATAGCGACGGAACGGTTGCCCGGTTCGTCCGTCGAAAGGGCAGGATCAGCACATTGCGCGACGGGAACGACGTGGCGCAGCTGGACGAGACCGTGTTGGATAAATTTCTGGGTAACGTGGACGCGGATCTCTTTTCCACGATGTTCGGCATCGGCCATAAGGACCTGGTCCAGGGGGGCGAGCAGATCATCCGCGGCGGCGGCAATGTCGGGCAGGCCCTGTTCGCGGCCGGGTCCGGGATCTCCGACCTTCGAAACGTCCAGATGGACCTTCAGGCGGAGGCCGAAGCGCTGTTTGCCCCGAACGCGTCCAAGCGTCCGATCAATGAAGCCATTGCCGAACTCAGGGCCAATCGAAAAAATATCCGCGAGGCGCAGCTGCCCGGCCAATCGTGGCAACGCCACGACGAGGCCCTGAGACATGCCGAGGCGCTCCGGAACGAAGCGGCAGAGAAGCTGTCGCGGAAACAGAGCGAAGTCAACCGCCTCGAAAGGATTACGGAATCTCTCCCGCTGATCGGGCGCCGCACGGAACTGCTTCAACAACTTAGCGAATACGAGGCCGCCGTTCTTCTGCCCGAAAATTTTTCCGAGCGCAGGGTCGAACTTCTTAATGAGTTGCGGTTCGCGGAAAAAGACCGGGACCTTGCCGTCAGCCGACTGGATGAGGTCGCCGAGGCCCGGGCCGGGCTTGAGATATCGGAACCCGTGCTTGAGAACGCCGGACTCATCGAACAATTGACCATGGACCTGGGCAGCTATCAAAAAGCGTCCGGAGACCGGATTCAACTTCGCGTCAAGCGGGACCTTCTCCGGGGGGAAGCAAGGGAAATCCTCTCCGGGCTGCGGGACGACCTTACGCTGGAGACCGCCGAAAGTCTTCGATTGAAAAAGACGGAAATCGTCGGGATGCGGGAATTGGGCGCCCGATATGAACGCCTGACCACACGCAGGGAAAGCTCTCGAATCGAAGTCCCGAAAATTACCTGTCGTGTTGAAAGGACCAGGGACCGACTTAAGGCTGTTGATGCGCCGGTCGATATGAATGACCTGGGCCATGCCGTGGCAAAGGCCGAGAAAATCGGCGTTTTTGAAGACCATTGTCGTTCGGAACTTGAAGAAATCGGGGTCGCCCGGCACGAACTCGACCTTGCCCTGAAGCGGCAATCGCTGTGGTCCGGGTCGCTTGAGGCGCTCGAAAAAACGCCTCTGCCCGCCATAGAGACGATCGATGCGTATGGCGACCGGTTCGAACGTGCCGAAAAAAACATGGCGGAACTTCGATACCGGATGAACGAATCAACGGATTTGCTCATCGGGATCGAAGGGCAGATCAAGGAACTGACCCTGGAACGGGAAGTCCCGACCGAGGCGGACCTTCAGGAGGCAAGGCGGCATCGGGAAGTGGGCTGGGAATTGGTTCGTCGCGCCTTTGAAAATGACGAGGGAGGCCTCGAAGATACCAAGCGTTACGTCGCGGCATTTGAAACGGCTGAAAATCTGTTCGATTCATACGAGTTGAGCGTTTCCCGCGCTGACGAGACGGCGGATCGGTTGCGGCGAGAGGCGGATCGCGTGGCCAAAATGGCCAAACTCCTTTCGGACAGCGAGACAAGCAAGACCCGAATGGCCCGCCTGAAGGGGCGGATTGAGGATGCGGAGCGGGAACTGGCCGCGACCCGAAAGGCATGGGCCGAGGTTTGGGAACCCACCGGGGTATCGCCGCGGTCGCCAAGGGAAATGGGGGGCTGGGTCCGCGATCAGGAAGCGCTGCTCGATCAGTTTTCGAAACTCAACGAAAAGGCGGCAAAGGCAACCGCCTTGGGCAGCGAGATTCAAGCGCATCGAAGGGCCATGGACGGATGCCTGCGTGCGGTTTCCGAGCCGGGCGCCGATGAAAATGAAACCCTCGCGGACCTCATTCAGCGTGGTCGAAAGGCCTTGGATGCGCAGGAAAAACTTGGGGCGAAAAGAGAGACGCTTGGCGCGGACCTGGAAAGACTGGCGCAGGAATCGAGGGAGGCCCGAGCGCGGGTTGCGGATATAGAAGACGACCTTTCGCAGTGGCGGGCACAATGGGCGGATGCCATCCGTCCGCTGGGCCTCGGCGAAGACAGCGTCCCCGAACAGGCCAATGCCGTCATCGATGAACTCAAGACGCTTTTCGATAAGCTCAGAGAGGCCGAGATTTTAAAAAAGCGTATCCAGGGAATTGACGGGGACGCGGAGGCGCTCTCGAACAAGGCCTCGCGGCTTGCGGAGCGTGCGGCGCCCGAATCGGCCGGCTTGCCCGTGGATCAGATCGTAACCGAGTTGAGCGCGCGTCTGACGCGCTCGAGATCGGCCAAATCGACGTGCGACAGGCTGGATAAGCAGCAGGCGCAGGAGAAAGAAAAACGCCGGGATGCGGAGGAGAGAATCGCCGGCTTGGTCTCCAAACTGAATGCCATGTGCGGGGATGCCGGTTGTTCGCAATACGGAGAGCTTGCCGAGGCGGAGCGACGCTCGGCAAAAAGACGAGCCTTGGAATCAGATCTCGGGGACCTGGACGAACGCCTGCTCAAGTTGAGCGCCGGGGCCACCGTCGAAGATTTCATCTGCGAGACAAGGACGGTGGAGCCCGACGGGATAGGGGGGCGTTTGAGGGAATTGGGGGAGGAAATCGGTGCCCTGGAGAATGAAAAAACGCGGCTCGATCAGACCATCGGCGAGGAGAAAAACGAGCTGAGCAAGATGGACGGCAGCGCCGGGGCCGCGGAACTGGCCGAGGAATCGCAACGAATCCTGGCGAGGCTGGAGGCCGATGCCGCCCGCTACGCCCGACTCCGGCTGGCGTGGGCCGTGCTGACCCAGGCCATCGAAAGATACCGGGAAACGCACCAGGGACCGGTACTCAAAAGGACGAGCGAATTGTTCGCCGATTTGACCCGGGGCGCCTTCGAAGGCGTCAGGGTCGAATTCGACGATCAGGGCAGTCCCGTTCTCGCAGGCGTTCGTCCCGGCGGCA
>JAFDKD010000499.1 GCA_019307165.1 Deltaproteobacteria bacterium
CCGCCAGATCTCTTTGAAGACCGCAGATCAGGCCGACCACGATGGTCATACCGGAGCGCGAAATCCCCGGGACAATGGCGAGGCCCTGAGCCGTTCCGATTGCCAGCGCCGCGGGCAATCCGACTTGGGGACGCCCACTGAAGTTTCGGTTTTGCCTTCCGGTTATCGCCGGGAAAATTCCGGACAGGGCAAGCATCAGCCCTGTGACGATAAGCATAGCCCCCACGATGGTAACCGATGCAAAGAGCCGTTCGATATAATCCCTGAAGGTAATTCCGATAAATGCAGCCGGCAGCGTGCCCACGACTGTCATCCAGAAAAGAGAGGCCTGAGGACCTTTAAAATCGCCGCGGCATAACGCCGCTGCGATCTGTTTGAGATCGGAACGCAGGTAGGCACACACGGCCAGAAGGGTCCCCAGATGCAGCGAACAGTCAAGCAGGAGTTCGGGTCCTTTGAATCCGAGAAGGTGTTGAAAAATGACCAGATGACCGGAACTGCTGACAGGCAAAAACTCCGTGAGCCCCTGAATAACGCCTAGAAAAATTGTCTCCAAAGCGTTCATTGACTCACTCCGGTCAACGGAAGTCCCTTTTCCCTGCGAGACATCTCCGCAACAAACCGTTGTGGGTTGCTTGACATCACAACAGGGTCCGCCTGCCCGCCGCCCTTAAACGATCCACGATCTTACGGATATCCTGGGACCGGTCCAGGTCCGCCACCAGTACGATCTCAGGCGTGTCCACCACCAGGCAATTGCGGAGGCCCAGGCAGGCCACAAGCCGCTCCCCTCCCGCCGCGATGAAGCTCTTTTCACAGTCGATGGGCAGCACATCGCCGTCAGTCAGATTCAGATCGCCGTCCCACTCCCCGCGCCTCAGTTCATAGAGGGAAATCCAGGAGCCCACATCGCTCCACCCGCACTCGCATGGAATGACAACCACGTCTTGCCGTGTCCGTTCCATGATGCCGTAATCGAAGGATACCGGCTCAAGCGCTTCATAGGACTCCCGAATGATGCGGCCGAACTCGGGCTTCTCCCATGCCTCGTCCACCCGGACCAAGGCCTTGTAAAGGTCCGGCAAAAGCAATTGTATTTCATCCAGTATGATTTCGGGCGTTGCCACAAAAATGCCGGCATTCCAATAATAATCCCCGCCGGCGAGATATCGCCGCGCCGTTTCCGGATCGGGCTTTTCTACAAACTCCTTGACCCTATAAGCGGTCTCATCCCGGCCCGTAATGACTTCCCGGTCCCGCCGGATGTATCCGTACCCGGTTTCAGGCCTCACCGGCAGGATGCCCAGCGTGACAATGCCGCCAGATTCCGCCACGCGAGCCGCGAGCCGCAGCGAATCGACAAACGCGACGGGATTCCCGATATAGTGGTCCGCCGGCAGAAATGCCACGGGACCGCTGCATCCCAGTTTCCCGGCATACACGGCCCCCAATCCGATGGCGGGCGCGGTATTGCGTCCCACAGGCTCGCCCACCAGGCGAACTTTTCGATTGCCGAAGAGGTCCCTTGCCCGGGGCAGGTGATTTTCTCCCATCACAAGGATGATCTCCTCGTCCCGGCAAATTGGCGCCAGCCTGTCGCAGGTCTCCACGACCATGGGGCCTTTGCCGGTGATGTCCAGAAACTGCTTCGGCTTGCCCGACCGGCTCGAAGGCCAGAACCGGGTGCCTGAGCCGCCGGCCATGATCACTGAAAACATAGGTCCCTCCTGCACGACACTAAAAGGTTCAGGGTTCAGGGTTTCGTGTTACGCGTTGCGAGTTGCGGGTTAAAGGTTGTGGGCTGCACGGAGGTTGATTTTCTCTCGCAAAGAACGCAAAGGTCGCCAAGATGAGGGAAAAAGACTTAGGGGAATATCTGAAAACCCGGAAGGTCCTTTTTCCGTCACACCTGCTCGCCCAGTCATCCCCGCGCAGGCGGGGATCCAGCCAAACGGGAATCTGGATTCCCCTTCGGCCGTGAGCTCAGGGCCGAACGGCCGCCAAAATCATGCGGGAATGACAGGTTGATTTCCCGTCGTTCTTGGACGGGGAGCATGGGGCAAGGAGCACTGCCCTCTGTCTTCCGCCCTCCGTCCTCTGCTCCATGCTGGTTAGACCGGCCGGCCCTTAGGCCGGAGGTCCCGCCCATATGCAGCAAACACACATCTTCTGACGGGCGCCAGATTAAAATAAAATTGGACATCTTACAAGTGAATGTGACTGAACCGACCGAACAAATCGATCAGATCTTCCACATAGGTGAATGCGTCTTCCCAAAAGGAGGCCTTTCGGGGTGTCAGTCCCATCTCTTCCAGAAGGTGGACGGGCGCCTCGGCGCCCCCTGAAGACAGAAGGCGGATGATGTCCTCCACGGCTGCCGTTCCGCCACCCTCCCATTCACGATAAAGCGCCATGGCAAGCAGATTGCCGAAGACATACGCGTAACAGTAAAAGGGCCGGTGAAAAATATGGGGCACGCCGGCCCATCCCCATCGGTCGGGGGGCGTCATATCTACATTCTTGCCGAAAAGCACGGCGTTCTCATCACGCCAGAATCCGCAGATCTCCTCGGCGTCCAGGTAATGATCCTGACGCGCCCGGTACAAGGACTGCTCGAATCGCGTGATAACATTCTGCCGAGAGACCGTGGTGACGATGCCATCCAGGTGGGCGGCCATTAGGGCGCCCGGGTCCACTTCCCCGGTTCTTTTCTCCAGCAGGTGTCGAACCAGCAGGATTTCCATGAACGTGGATGCCGCCTCCTCCAGGATTGGCGGCGGTCGGAAATTGAAATACGTTTGTTTGCGCGCCAAACGGTAATGGATGCCGTGACCCAGTTCGTGTGCCAGGACCAGGGCATCCCGCAGACGCCCGGCATAGTTCATGGAGATGGTCGGGTGCTGCCCGGGCCCGAAGCAGAGGCAAAACGCCCCGTCCAGCTTACCCTGTCGCATTTCCGTATCAATCCAACCGTTTTCGAAAAACGACGAAGCCGCCGAGTGAAAGAGCGGGTGGAAATCGGCCGCGGCGTCGAGAATATATTTGCGCGCCATCGAGATCCGCATCATGGACTGCGCGCTCCCGATGGGAGCCGACATGTCGAAAGTCTTGAGTTTTTTCAATCCCAGGGAACCGGCCTTGAGCCTGAAATATCGCCTGGCCGGCGGGTAACGGCGCTCCACGACCTTCATCATGGTTTCTATTACGGATGCGTCCGCCTCATTGGCCATATGACGCCGGTGTATGGGAAACGGATATCCCCTCAAGCGGTCTTCCCGCAGGTGATCCAGGATCAATGCATTGAGGACACTTACGAAAACCGCACCGTTTGCCTCCAGCTTTTCCATATAAGCCTGATGGCAACGTTTCCGAACGGACCGCTCAGGGTCGTTCCGACGGGCCAGGACTTGCGCCGCATGGAGGTTTTTCCTTTTGCCGTCGATTTGGACGGGGAAGGCCAGAGACCCCATCAATGAATCGTACCGCTCCTCAAGGGACTTTTTCCCCGCCAGACTTTGCCGCTGAACGAGCCGTTCTTCCGGTTCGCTCAGGAAGTATGGTTTTTGACGGTTAAGGCGAAGAAGGAAGCGCCGGTATGGCGCGAAGGTTTCATCCTCAA
>JAFDKD010000057.1 GCA_019307165.1 Deltaproteobacteria bacterium
GAGCGGATGCAATACACCTCCCGCGGACATCTCGGTTTCTCCGATATCAAATACGTGGGCGGCAATGTGGGAGGGGCCTTCGGCGGAAAGACGGAGCTTCACGCCGATGCCATTGCCGCGCTGATGGCCCTCAAGACCGGGAGACCCTGCAAGTGGCGCTGGACGCGGGAGGAGGAAATGCTTCACTCCGCCAGGCACAGTCCGTGGCGGATGACCTTCAAAGACGGTGTCACCCGGGACGGCCGCATCGTGGCGCGCCAGGTGTACAGCACGCACGACGCCGGCGCATACACCGGGCTGAGTTCCTATGTGGTGGACAAGCACGCCTTTTACGTGGCCGGACCTTACTACCTGCCCAACGTGGAGGTGAAGTGCTCGGTGATCTACACCAACAAGGTGCCCACCGGCGCGATCCGCGGTTTCGGGGTGACGCCGGGCACCTACGGCTGCGAAATCCAGATGGACATGATCGCCGAGAGACTGGGCATGGATCCCTGGGAACTTCGGTTCATCAACGCCATGCGAAACGGGGACCAACTGGCGACCCGGACCAAACTCGAAAGCGTATATCTGATTGAAACCATGCAGAAACTGGCCGAAGCGGTGAATCACCCGGTGGATGAAAAATACGCCGCCTTGACTTCGGACCCGAGGGAGGCATGACATGAAAAAACGGGGAAAAGGCATGGCCGTGGCGTTTTATCCCACCGGCATGGGGGGAGGGGGCGACTTTACCAACGCCATTGTCAAGATAAAGCCCGACGGCACCGCGGACCTCATTATGGGGACCGTGGAACTGGGTCAGGGGGCCAACACGGTGCTGCCGCAGATGGCGGCCGAAGTGCTGGGGATTGAATACGAGCAGGTCAGGTTCTTAAACGACAACACCGATGCCTGCCCCATATGCTTCGGATCGTTTGCCAGCCGGGTCACCTATTACGCGGGCAACGCGGTCCTGGAAGCGGCAACCAAAGCCCGGGATAAGCTGTTTGAAATCGCGGCGCCGGAATTGGACGCCCCGACCGAAATGCTCGAGGCGGTGGACGGGATGATCCGCGTCAAGGACAGAGAAGATAAAGCGCTCCCCATCGGGGATGTGGCCACAAAGGGGTTGTACGAACTTCACGAGTTCGTGGTGGGCACCGGCTCATTCGGGAGGCCCAAGACCATTCCCGATCCCGATACCGGCGCCTGCGACCCGCTGGCGACCATGGCGTGGGCCTCGACCCAAATCGAGGTGGAAGTGGACACGGAAACAGGGGTGGTGACGATCCTGGACAGCAAGAGCGTCTACGACGTGGGCAGGGCCATCAACCCGGAACTGGCCAGGCTTCAGGTGGAGGGCGGCGCCATCATGGGCATGGGCTGGGCCACGCTGGAGAACCTGTACCCCCACTATCCGTCGCCCAAGTTCCAGCCTCGCTCTCTGGGCCAGTACATGCTTGCCACGACCATGGATATTCCGGATATCGAAACGGTCATGGTGGAGTGCCCCTCGCCGGAGGGGCCATGGGGCGCCAAGGGCATCGGCGAGATGACCGCCAATCCCCCATCGCCGGCGGTGGTCAATGCCGTGCATGACGCCATCGGCGTCTGGATCACGGACATTCCCATTACGCCCGAGAAGGTGTTGCGGGCATTGGAAGAAAAGGAAAAAGAAAAGGCTTAGGGCTCACGGCTCAGGGCGCATGGCTGTAAAAGCGGCTCTGCCAGGCTGAGGTTCAGGTCGAGGTTGAGAAAAGAAAGACTGAAGGAGCCGATTTGCTTCTCAATCTTGACCTTAGCCCCGATCTATATGCCTCCTTGACCTCAGCCTTAACCTTAACCTCAATTTTATTCACTTACAGCTTCAGTATCTCCTCCAGCGACCCATTGTACGCTCCCTCGATAATCGTCCGGAGGACCCGGGCGCTCTCCTCCAGGGGGATCGGCCGCGGCATGGCCTCCAGTTTCATTTTATTTTGGGAGGCGTCGTTGACCGCCTTTTCGATAAGCGCCTCGGAAAAGTCGTCAAATTCCTTGAGCGTCAGCGGGAATCCCAGCTTTTTATAGAAATTCAACAGTCCTTCGGCAAAGTCCTTGGCCGCATTTCCGGAATCTTCAATGCCCATGGCCTCGGAGACCTTCTTCATATTTTGGGCGATCACCGGGGCGTAATAGGCGCCGTAGTAGGGCAGCATCACGGCGCAGGCCTCGCCGTGGTCCATGACATTGCACCAGCTGAACGAATTCAGGTGGGGTCCGCCGGCCTGCTTGAAGAAGAGTACGGACCCGCCCAGAAGGCCGGCCATGGCCATCTGTCTTCTCCCTTCCTTGTCATCGGGATTCTCCACAATCCTCGGGAGGGCCGCGAACAGGAGCTTTAGCCCCAGCAGGGCCCTGTCGTTGCACTGGGGGTCGGCGCCCTCATCCACCTCGTTGAAGTAGCCTTCGATCAGGTGGGTCATGGCATCCAGCCCCGATACCCTTGTGACATGCGGGCCGCAGGTGTAGGCCAGTTCCGGGTCCAGGATGGCCTCTCGCGGTACGATGGCCGGGTCGATCATCAGCTTTTTGATCCCCAGCCGGGTGTCGGTGATCACCGAAAACTTGGTGACCTCGCTTCCCGAACCGCTGGTGGTGGGCGCCACGATCAGGGGCATGATTTTTTCGATCTTGGCCGATACCAGACCCACGCCGAAGTAGTCGTCCAGTTCGCCTTCTTTTGCGGTGGCCAGGATGCCCGCAGCCTTTGCCGCGTCCATGGCGGAGCCGCCGCCCACGGCAAGCATGCTGTCGAAGCCGCCTGCAAGCAGGCGGTAGGCGATTCGATAGACGGTTTCCTTGCTGGGATTGGGTTCAACGCCCTCGCAGAAACCATAGGTCACGGAGGCATCTTCCAGGCTCCCGGCGATCCGATCCAGATAGCCCGCCTTTTTTACCGATCCCTGACCGGTGATGATGAGGACTTTGTTGCCGTGTCCCTTTACGGCATCGCCGACCTTGTCGATGACGCCTTCACCGAAATGCAGTTTGGTGGGTTTCCATTCGGCGACGATTCGTTCCGTTTCCTGCATGACTGTCTCTAATTCATTTCCCATTGCATGAACCTTTCTATAAGTCAGGCTTCCGATTTCCGGAAAATGAGCACGGCGGCCATCACGACGAATACCATGGTATCCGCCGCCTGTGAGTAATAACGTCCCGTCAAGGCAATGACCATGCCGAGAACGAAAGCGGAGATAAACGTCCCCGTAAGGTTGCCCATGCCCCCCACGATAACCACGGCAAAGGCAATGAGCAGAATATCATGCCCCATGTAAGGCTCGGCCGCGGAAATGGGCGCGTAGAGGACGCCGCCCAGTACGGCCAGCACGCTTCCCAGTATGAACACGAGGGAGAAATAACGGTCCACGTGCAGCCCCAGGCACCTGGCGCCTTCATCATCGTCCAGGGCGGCGATAACGATTTTGCCGATGATGTGTTTCTTAAAAAAGATATTGAGTGCGATGAACAGGGCAACGGCGCTGGCCACGATAATGACGCGGTATACGGGGATGGAGACATCCAGTATGGTCATGGATGTGCCCAGGGGGTCGGTTACGGGCAGCGGCGTGTTTCCCCAGATCCATTTGATGGCATCGGTGCCGATGAGGAGCATGGCATAGGTGGCGATCATGGCGTAGTCGAGGGATTCTCCGTAAAGCCGGCGAATCACAAACCGCTCCATGACGTAGGCCACCGGTACGACCATCAGCATGGCAAAGGCGAGGGCCGCCGGGAATATGCCGCCAAGAACGGGCAGCATGGTGATGAAGAAATAGACGCCCAGCGTATAGACCATGCTGTGGGCGAAATTGATGATCTTCATAGTGCCGAAGGTGATGGAGAGCCCGATGGAAAAGAAATAGAGGATCGCGCCGATGGTGGTGCCGTATAGCAGGGTCTGGATCATGGCCGTCTATGCCTCCGCTGCCTTTCTCTGCGCCATCTTCCGCGCAACCGCGCCGCTCAGGGATTTACAGAAACCGGTGATGCCTTCCCTGAGGTAGAAGACGACAATCAGTAAAAGGAGGCCCAGGATCCATTCCCACTGGGGAATGTGCGTAGACAGGCTGTCGCGCAGCACCATGAAAAAGACGCCGCCCGCCAGTGCCCCGTAAAGGTTGCCCGCCCCGCCGATGAGCGTGGCGAAGATCACGTCCACATTGCTCAGCGGGTGGATGAATACGGGGCTGACAAATCCGATATAGAGGGTATACAGGGTGCCGGCCAGGGCGGCGAAACTGCCGGCCAGGACAAAGGTCAGCCACTTATAGAAGTAGACGTTATATCCAAGGAATTTAACCCTGACTTCGTTCTCCTTGATGGACCTGATGATGATCCCATAAGGCGAGTTGGTCAGGGTCTTGAGCACGAAGAAGGTGAAAAGTAGACATGCCAGCACGAACCCGTAGGCCACGGTCTCATTGGCAAAGTCCAGAAATCCCCATGGCTCGACACCGCACGATAAGCCGTCTTCACCGTGGGTGACCTTCTGAAATGCCGAACCGATAAGAAAAAACCCCACCTGGTTGAACGCCAGGTTGGTCAGGGCAAAGGGGGCATCGGAAAGACGGGCGACGAGCAGGCCCAAAATACCGGCCACAATCGCCCCGCCCGCAATGCCCGCCAGCATGGACAGGATGGGGTTCGGACTGACGTGAAGGGAGAAAAGCGTGGACACGTATACGCCGGTGCCCAGATAGAGCATCTGGCCGAATGATAATCGCCCCATATACCCGTAAAGGAGATCAAAGGACATCACGAAGATGCAGAAAATCATGAAGTCGGTCATCCGGTGAATGGCCAGAAGCGGCGTCAGGGCAATTAGGGCGGCCGCGATAATGGCCATATCGCGCCATATGGCACTTTTTTTTGCGGTTTGAATGGTGGTTTTGGTTACGTCGGTGACGGCCAATGTTTGCCCCCTTTACAGGTAGTTCTCTAGACCCGCGGTGTCCCTCATCTCTGATTTGTCGGCGATCTCCTTGATGATTTTACCTTCCTTCATCACGTAGATCCGGTCCGCCAGGCGGTTGACCAGCGACAGATTCTGCTCCACGATGATGGCGGAGACGTTTTCCGACTTCAGTTGGTTCAGGATTCGGCTGATGTCCTCGATGACAATGGCGGCCAGGCCCTCGGTGGGCTCGTCGATCAACAGGAGTCTCGGAGACCCCACCAGGGCGCGGCCGATGAGCAGGATTTCCCGCTGGCCCCCGCTCAGCCCGCCGGCCTTGCTCTCCATGAATTTCGAAAGGTCCGGATAGATGCTCGTGGCCTTTTGGATGGCGTCCGACATCTTTTCCTTGCTGGCATGGGCGGCAAGCTGGAGATTGTCCCTGACCGTCAAATGGGTGAAAACCTTTTTGTCCTGGGCAACGAATCGCATGCCTCGCCTGGCCAGCTTCTCCGCGCTCAAACCGCGGGTATCCTCTCCGTCGTAAGTAATGCCCCCGTTTGCCGGTTGCATAATTCCGCTGATGGTTTTCAGCAGCGTCGTTTTCCCGGCGCCGTTTCGTCCGACGATAAAAACCATTTCCCCCTTTTTCAGTTCCAGGGAGACATCGTGGAGCACCATGGCATGGCCATAGCCCACATCGATTCCATTTACATTGAGCAAGTGTTCTCTTCCTTTCCCCAGTAGCATTCCCGCACGGTGGGGTCGCACAGGACCTGGTCCGGGTCGCCCTCGCAGATGATTTGTCCGTAATTCATGACGCTCAGCGTGTCGATCAGGTCAACGATTTTGGATATCTTGTGATCGATGATTCCCAGTGTGAAGTTTTTTTTGACCCGGTAGATAATGTCCAGCACCTCTCCGATTTCGTGGTCGCTCAACCCGGCAAACGGCTCATCCAGCAGGAGAAGCGTGGGCTTGAGGGAAAGAGCGATGCCGATTTCCAGCATCCTTTTGTCGCCGTAAGAGAGTTCGGAGGTGGGTGTGGAGGCCTTGTTCTGAAGGCCTACCGTTTCGAGGGCTTCCAGGCAGTCATCCAGGGTCGTTTTGTTCTGAGCGGATGCGAAAAAAAAGTTTTTTACGGACTGCCGTTCCTTCTTGAACTTGTTGTTGGAAAGTACCAGGTTTTCCCAGGCCGTCAGGGAATCGAAGACCGAAACCAGCTGAAACGTCCGGGCCATGCCCATTTCCACCCGCTTGTGGGGAGGGGTTCGGGTCACGTCCTTTCCCCTGAAAACGACTTTTCCCTCGGTTGGGGGGAACAGCCCTGACAGGAGGTTGAACAGGGTCGTCTTTCCGGATCCGTTGGGACCGATGACGCCGGCGACCCGGCCTTCCTCGATGCGAAAACTTACCCTCTGAACGGCCGCCAACCCGTCAAAATGCTTGCTCAGGCTATCCGTTTCGATTAGTGCCGGCATGGTCATCCCTTGGTCTCAAGTGGGAGACCTGGTCTTTTAGGCCAGGCCATAGTTGTCTGGTTATGCCGTCCGGAAAATGCGGACCATGGAGTGAACTAGAGTTATGAGTGAGCTAGAGTGAGCTAAAGTTGTGGGGGAGCTTCGCTCATCAATCATATCGAATGTCAAAGAATTCCTTAACTTTAGTCACTCTAGTCACTCTAGCTCACTTTAGTCACTACCGTCTTACCATCCCAGTGCCTCGGGCGGTTTCTGGAAATTCTTGCCACGATAGGAATCGATGACTTTGACGTAATCCCACTTCGGGTCCTTCCGCTCCTTGGGCCCCAGGCCCTGGGCGATGAAGGAGGCGTGCTTGTAGCGGGGATTTCCGTCGATCATCCACTTGGCCGGTCCTTTGGGGCCCATCCAGTCGGGGTTCGCCATGATGGCGTTGTAGGCCTTTTTGGGGTCGGTGGATTTGGCCAACTCCATGCCCCGAACGACGTTGTAAACGCCCATGTAGGCGCTGCAGCCGTACGGATCGGGCGGTTCGCCGTATTCGGCCCTGTAACGGGCGGTGAACGCATTGGCGACCTTGACCACCTCGGGATCCGGAAAACCGGTCATGTTGTGGAACCAGAACATCTGGCACATGACCCCATCCAGGGCCTCCGCAGGAATCCCCGTGGCGAAGACGTTGACGATCCACTGGAAGAAGATCTTGGTCTTTTTGCCCATACCCATTTCATAGGCCTGTTTCAGGATGTTGATGGCGTCGTTGCCCCACTGGCCCATGATGACGATGTCGGGATTGGCTTCCATGGCCCTGATGAGATAGGGGGTCATATCCGCCGTGCCCACCGGGGTCATGATGGCCTTATAGGTGACACCCGGCGCCTTCTTGAGCACTGCCTCGTGGCCCCTGAGGGCCCCGTGGCCGTATGCATAGTCCGGAAGCAGAAGGACGATGTTTTTCATCTTCATGACTTCCGTGACATAGGCCGATGCGCCGCTGCCGATGGACTCGGCCGGCGGTATCATGGACATGGTGTAAGGGCCCTTCAACTTCTTGGTGAACATCTTTTCCGGCACACCGTTGGTGGCGGTAAAGATAATGGGGGTCCGCCTGCTCTGGGCGTTCATGGCAAGGGAGACGTGGGCAAAGGTGCCGCCCACCAGGGCCGTGATCCCTTTGTCCTTGATCATGGACTTCATCTTTCGCACGGCTGCGTCCGGCTTGGTTTCCGTATCCTGGAAAATGGCGTCGATCTTGACCTTCTTGCCGCCGAAATTGGCGCCGCCTTTGGCATTGATTTCTTTGACAGCCAGTTTGGCGGAGTCCATCTGCTTGACGCCCAAGGCGGAGCCCTTACCCGTCATGGCGTAAATGATCCCCATCTTGATGGTGTCTTCCGCGGCGACCGGCGAACCCATAGAAAAGCCGACCACAAGCGCCACCGCCATACTCAAAACAAGTGTCGATTTGAAAAAGTTTTTCATCCTCGTACTCCTTTCCGGTTAAAGTATTGCGGGCCAAGCGCTGCCTGAATGCGACGATCTGATCGCCCCTTCATATTTTTTCCGGCTTTCCGGCGCGCATTTCGGCAGGTCCACACCTTTGCTCCTGCATCTTCATTTACCTGGTCGGGCATTCCCCCTTTCTGTCTTTGTATTATATTCCATTCCGTTTTCTTAACTGTAACCTCCGCTATGCCTTTAGGATGGCGCCGGTGCTTGCCGATGTCACCATTTTGGCGTAACGATAGAGATATCCCCCTTTGATTTTGGGTTCGGGCGCCGACCACATGTCACGCCTCTCCGCCATCTCCTCCCGGCTGATGTCAAGGGTCAGGGTCTGGTTGGGGATATCGATCGAAATACGGTCCCCTTCCCGCACAAGCGCAATGGGCCCGCCCTCGGCCGCTTCCGGAGACACGTGACCTACGGCGGCCCCCCGGGTCGCCCCACTGAAGCGGCCGTCCGTGATCAGGGATACCGACTCGCCCAGCCCCAAGCCCACGATGGCCGACGTGGGCGAGAGCATTTCGCGCATGCCCGGACCGCCTTTGGGTCCTTCATATCGAATGACCACTGCGTCCCCGGCAATAATTTTTCCCCCGAGAATGGCGGCCACGGCATCTTCCTCGCAGTCGAATACCCGCGCCCGGTTGATGCTCTGGAGCATGGCCGGGGCCACGGCCGCGCGTTTGACCACGGCCCCTTCCGGCGCCAGGTTGCCCTTCAGAATGGCCAGGCTCCCTTCCGGATGGATGGGGCGGTCAAAAGGACGGATGATCTCTTCATCCACGATTCGGGCCGTCTCCAGGTTCCGGCCCAATGACTTCCCCGTCACGGTCATGACCGATGCGTCCACCAGGTCTTTTTCCAACAGCCGTTTCAGCACGCCCTGAACGCCGCCCGCCCTGTCCAGATCCTCCAGATAATGGGGGCCCGCCGGGCTCATGTTGCACAGATGGGATACCTTTTTACCCATCTCCTGAAAAAGATCCTGGGATATGTGAATGCCGGCCTCATGGGCCATGGCGGGTACGTGCAGGATGGTGTTGGTGGAACAGCCCATGGCCAGGTCCACGGCAATGGCGTTCATAAAGGCCGCGCGGGTCGCGATATCTCGCGGGCTGATCCCGTCCTTGAGCAGTTCCATGACCTGAACACCCGACCTTTTGGCGAGCCGAACCCTGGCGCCGCTCACGGCGGGAATCGTGCCGTTGCCGGGCAACCCAAGCCCCAGGGCCTCGATCAGGCAGTTCATGGAGTTGGCCGTGAACATGCCGGCGCAGGACCCGCAGCCCGGGCACACGCATTCCTCCAGTTCGTCCAACTCATCTTCCGTCATGGCCCCGGCGCTCACCATTCCCACACCCTCGTTCACCGATATCAAGTCGGTTTTGCCGCCCTTCCAGTTGCCGGCGAGCATGGGGCCGCCGCTTAGAATCACCGTGGGAATGTTCACCCGGAGGGCCGCCATAACCATGGCCGGATTGATCTTGTCGCAGTTGGTCACCATCACCATGGCGTCAAAGGGATGGGCCATGGCCATGACCTCCACCGAATCGGCGATCAGTTCGCGGCTGGCCAGGCTGTATTTCATACCCTCGTGGCCCATGGCGATGCCGTCGCAGACGCCGATGGCGGGAAAAACCACCGGGGTGCCGCCTCCGGCCGAGACCCCCCTGACGACGGCGTCGGTCAGGGTGTTGAGATGGATGTGGCCGGGAATGATCTGATTGAAGGTGTTGACGACCCCCACCAGGGGCCGCCGGATTTCCTCGCGGGTGTATCCCATGGCGTAAAACAGAGACCTGCTCATGGCCCGTTCCACACCTTTTTTCATAAGGTCGCTTCTCATGCGTTTCCCCTTGGGTCCTTGCTTCGGTGGCGGTCGCCGCTCAAGGTGTAAATTCCGTTCGGCGGACCCTCATATGAAACTTCATAGGGTTCAAGGTTCAGGGCTTGCCCGGCTCAGTTCGCTGAGTGCAGGGTTGCCGGTTACTGGTTGCGCGGAGGTTGGTTTTCTCTCGCAAAGAACGCCAAGGCCGCCAAGAAAGTAAATTTAAAATTTAGAATTTAGAAAATAGAATTTAAAAAACATTGACAAACTAAATTAGCTTGACATTATTTTTTTTGACACCTCATATGTAACTTCCCCCCATAGCAGTGGCTTCTGCGGTTGCTAATGGTTTGACATTATAGCCCATTTCGGCGAGAGCCTTGGTATAGTATGTTAGTCTG